>JAAZJL010000064.1 GCA_012800355.1 Erysipelotrichia bacterium
AAAGCACTTTGTGACCTACCATAAACAATTTGTAAAAACAATTCTCTCATTGCAGTATTGATAGCATCACATACTAAGTCTGTATTTAATGCTTCTAAAATTGTTTTACCAACAATTGCTTCAGATGCCATTGCAGCTGAGTGAGTCATACCTGAACAACCCAATGTTTCAATTAATGCCTCTTGGATAATTCCATTTTTAACGTTTAAAGTCAATTTGCAAGCACCTTGTTGAGGAGCACACCATCCAATACCATGAGTTAAACCAGAAATGTCTTTAACTTCTCTAGCGTAAACCCATTCTCCTTCTACAGGAATTGGAGCACATCCATGACTTGCGCCACAAGTGACTTTAGTCATGTTTTCTACTTCTTTAGAAATAATCATTTTTTTCTTTTTCTCCTTTTCTATAGCATTTCTGCTACATAAAATACATACTAAATATAATACAAAATAGACATTATCTCAACCTAAAATAGTTCATTTTTTTTACGCAATAACACCAAATTCCTTTTCAAAAAATTTTAATACTGATGTTTCTTTTATATATCCATCAAACAATAAAAATGAAAATATTTTCATTTATTTTGAAAGAATTTGTGCTTTTTTTACAAATTTTGGTTGACACTATCAAATAAATACTTTAGACTATGAGCAATAGGAGATTATAGATGAAAATTGTTTTGACTTACAACGCTAACTACTATTACTACTACTATTACAGTAAAAGGTAATATTTTTGTTATGTTGGCAAGACATTTTTATTTATAAAAGAAGTTTGAAGGCTGCCAATAGGGCAGTTTTTATTTGGAGGGAAACACTTATGAAAAAACTATTTACTCTTTTATTATCATTATTATTGATTTTATCCTTAACGGGTTGTAATCAAAAGAAAGATGAAAAATTCGTTATTGGAATTTGTCAAATTGAAGCTCATGCTGCCTTAGATGCTGCTACTCAAGGTTTCAAAGATGCTGTTATTGCTGCACTGGGTGAAGACAAAGTAGTATTTATTGATGGCAATGCAGCAGGAGATCCTGCTACTTGCGCTACTATTTGCAATGGCTTTGTGGCTGATGGTGTAAACATGATTTTAGCTAATGCTACTCCTTCTTTACAAGCCGCTGCTGCAGCTACTACAACTATTCCAGTTTTAGGTACTTCTGTTACTGAATATGGTGTAGCTTTAAACATTGAAAACTTTAGTGGTTTAACTGGCACAAATATTTCAGGAACAAGCGATTTAGCACCATTAGATGAACAAGCTCAAATGATCTTAGATATTTTACCAGATGTTAAAACTGTTGGTATTCTATACTCTTCAAGTGAAGCTAATTCAATTTACCAAGTTAAAGTTGTTAAAGAATACTTAGAAAGCAAAGGTGTTACAGTTACTGAATTTGCTTTCTCAGATTCAAATGATATCTACCTAGTAACTACTCAAGCAGTTGAACAAAGTGATGCAATCTATGTTCCAACCGATAATAAAGCAGCAAGCTGTGCTGAAATTATTGATAGTGTTTGTCGTCCAGCTGGTGTGCCAGTATTCTGTGGCGAGGAAAATCCATGTGCAGTTTGTGGTGTTGCAACACTTTCAATTAGTTACTACGAGTTAGGTGTTACTACTGGTGAAATGGCTGTCAAGATTTTAAAAGGCGAAGCGAAAATTGAAGAGATGCCAATTGAATACTTTGCTAACCCAGTTAAAAAGTACAATAAAGAAATTTGTGACTTGTTAGGAATTGTTGTTCCAGAAGATTACATTGCAATAGAAAAATAGGTATATAAGGTGTCTTTATTAGACATCTTATTACTTTTGAAAAATTTTCATAAATTTTTGAAATATTTTATTAAATATTTTCATAAATCGTTGACTTTACTAATTTTAGGTAGTAAACTAATGAGCATAAGGAGATTTACTATGAAAACAGTTTTATACAACAACGCATACTTTTACTTCTTCTTTTACTTTAAAAAGTAAGATGTTTTAGTGTACGTTGGCGACTATATTTCTGTTAATAGCGAAAGATTAATTAAACTGCCAATATGGCAGTTTTTATTTGGAGGGGAAAATTATGCAAAAACTACTTACCATTATTCTAACTGTTTTACTAGCTATCAGTATGACAGCTTGTAACAGCGAAAAAAAAGAAGATGATAAAATTGTCATCGGAATTTGTCAAATTGAAGCTCATGCTGCCTTAGATGCTGCTACTCAAGGATTTAAAGATGCTCTAATTGCTGAATTTGGTAAAGACAAATTAGTTTTTATTGATGGAAATGCTGCTGGAGATCCAGCTACTTGCGCAACTATTTGTAATGGCTTTGTGGCAGATGGCGTAGATATGATTTTAGCTAACTCTACTCCTGCTTTACAAGCTGCTGCTGCTTCCACTACAACTATTCCAATTTTAGGAACTTCAGTTACTGAATATGGTGTAGCTTTAAATATTGAAAACTTTAATGGTTTGACTGGTTTCAACGTTTCAGGAACAAGTGATTTAGCACCTCTTGAGGAACAAGCTCAAATGATTTTGGATATTATGCCAGATATTAAAACTGTCGGTATCTTATATTGTTCAAGTGAAGCTAATTCAATTTATCAAGTTAAAGTAGTTAAAGAATATTTGGAAAGTAAAGGCGTTACCGTTAAAAAATTCGCTTTTGCTGATTCAAATGATATATACTTAGTAACAGGCCAAGCAGTTGACCAATGTGAAGCATTATATATTCCTACCGATAATAAAGCTGCTAGTAGTGCTGATATTATTGATAGTGTTACTCGTCCTGCGGGTATACCAGTATTCTGCGGAGAAGAAAATACTTGTTTAAAATGTGGTGTTGCAACACTAGCAATCAGCTATTATGATTTAGGGGTTACAACTGGCAATATGGCTATCAAATTATTAAAAGGAGAAGTAAAAATTGAAGAAATGCCAATTGAATATTTCTCTAATCCTGTCAAAAAATATAACAAAGAAATTTGTGAAGACTTAAACATGAAAATGCCTAGTGAATTTATTGCTATTGGAGAATAATTATTTATGATTACTTTATCAAATCTATTATATCGACTTCCTGGAGGTGTGGCCCAAGGTTTAATTTGGGGCATCATGGCCTTAGGAATCTATATAACATTTAGAGTATTAAACGTATCGGATTTAACAGTTGATGGTTCCTTTACAACTGGAGGAGCTATCACTATCATGTGTATACTAGCTGGGATAAATCCTATAATCGCTTTGCTTATTTCCTTCATTGTAGGGATTTTAACCGGTGTAGTTACAGGTCTAATCCACACCAAACTCAAGATACCTGCAATTTTAGCCGGTATCTTGGTGCAGTTTGGTCTCTACTCTATTAACTTACATATTATGAATATGAGCGCTAACGTTAGCGCTAACCCTGATAGATTTAATTTATTAATTTCTATGAGAGATGTTCCAAATGCTATTTTAATTGGAATTATTCTTTCGATTGTCCACATTATTGTATTATATTGGTACTTTGGAACTGAACAAGGTTCAGCAATCAGAGCTACAGGTAATAATAACAATATGGCTTTGGCTCAAGGTATTAACATCAACAATATGAAAGTTATTGGCTTTGGTATTGGAAATGGAATTGTTGCTCTAGCAGGAGGTTTAATGGCGCAATATCAAGGTTTTGCTGATATTAATATGGGAAGAGGGGCAATAGTTATTGGTCTAGCAGCCATTATTATTGGAGAAGTAGTAATCAACTTTATCTTTAAAAAAGGTTGTTCGTTCTATACTCGTTTAGCTTCAGTTATTATTGGTGGAATTATCTACTATGCGGCAATGGTATTTATCTTGTGGCTAAGAATTGATTCTAATGACTTAAAACTATTTACTGCTATTATTGTTACAATCTTCTTGGCAATTCCTAATTTAAATATCAAGAAAGGGGGAAAACAAAATGTTAAAAATTGAAAACATTTCTAAAACTTTCAACCCTGGCACAATCCATCAAAAAGCTGCCCTTTCAAACTTATCACTACAATTAGAAGAAGGCGATTTTGTAACTGTTATCGGTTCTAATGGAGCTGGTAAAAGCACCTTACTTAATGCCATTTCTGGAACTTGGTTTGTTGATGAAGGGAAAATATCTGTTGATGATATTGATGTAACTTTAATGAGTGAATATCAAAGAGCAAAATATATCGGTAGAGTTTTCCAAGACCCTTTAATGGGTACAGCTGCTGATATGTGGATTGAAGAAAATCTTGCCTTGGCTAATAGAAGAGGAAAATTCAGAGGCCTTAAAATAGGAATCACCAGAAAAGAACGTGAGTTCTATTA
>JAAZJL010000065.1 GCA_012800355.1 Erysipelotrichia bacterium
AATATATATAAATGAATATCACAACTCTAATATCTGATTTAGTAGTAAGTTGTCTAACTATAGAGTGATCATAACCTATTAACCTAAACAAAGACATAAATATAACACCTATAACTCCTGAAGTAAAACCAGCATTATAAATATTAAAACCCTTATGAAAACTAACAAAACTACTTTCTAATATCGGAAATATAAAACCTATAATTAAACCTATAAAATTAGCTAAAATAATAGCTATAACAGGTTGTAAATTCATACCAAAAGTAACCTGACTAACTAAAGGAGCTAGTGATGTAGCAAAATTAGCAGTAGCCACATATTTAGAAAAACTATCCTTTTTAAATTTGCTATAAAGATAAACTCCTAAAATAATACTTGTAATATTGTAAAGATTTTTGCCAAATAGTGAAAAGCCACTAACGATAAAAAATGATGCTATTAAAAGACCATTTATTTCAGCCTTATTAATCCATGCAATATAAATTACTAACAGTGTAATTATTCCGCTATTTATAAATGCAGTTCCAATACTACTAATGGCAAAATAATCAGTAAATAAAAAACACTTTGAAATAACTAAAGTCCACAATTGTTTAATTGATTCTAAAGGGGAATCCATAAAAAAACTAGCAAGAATCATCAAAATTGAATATAAAAACAACATCTTATATTTAGTTTCTTGATTATTAAACTTCTTTTTAGACTTTGCCATAGTTTAGTATCCTCCATCATTTTTCTTTCTACTAATATAAATTTCAAAATTTATTTATTTTAAAACATAAATTAGCCATTTAATATATTTAAATTTATGAACCAATTATTTAATTTTAAATCATAAAAATTAATTTATATATACTATACAATCGAGAAACAAAACTTATTCATGATACAAAACTCACATTTTCAAATTTAATTACTGGAAAAATCATACACCCAAGTAGCATTATTTAGATACTCGTTGCCTTCAGCAATAATAATCTTTTCTGCTTCTTTCTCTGTACCAGAATAATAAATAGTTTTTAAGGAGCAACATTGTTTGAAAACATCCTTCTCTATACTTATGATGTTTTTTGATATTTTAATGCTTGTCAGTGAGTTACAATAAGCGAAAGAAGAACCACCTATTTTTGTTATACTGCTTGGAATACTGGCACTAACAAGTGCTTCACAACCATAAAAAGCTGAATCGCCAATACTTGTTACACCTTCTGGAATATCAACGTTTTTTAAAGATATACAGTGAGCAAAAACTGAGCCACCTATATGTTTGATACTATTTGGTATTTTAATATTTGTCAGTGAGTTACAATAAGCAAAAGCAAAATCATCTATTTTTGTTATACTATCTGGTATATACACATTTTTCAGTGAGCCACAACAAGTGAAAGCAGACTTGCTTACACACTTCATACTACCTGATACTAAAATAGTTTCCAATGAATTGCATCCTTCAAAAGCATATTTGGCAACACTTACAACGCTTGAAGGTATTTCAAATTTTACTTGTTTTTTTCCTGCTGGATAACAAATTAATTTGGTCTTTTTTTTATTATAAAGAATTCCATCATCACTTGTGTATTTTATATTTGAATTATCAACCTCTATTTTTTCTAAAGATTTATTACCACTAAAAGCTGAATCACCAATACTTGTTATGCTACTTGGAATACTAGCACTAACAAGTGCTTCACAACCATAAAAAGCGAAATCACCAATACTTGTTACATTTTCTGGAATATATATCTTACATAATGATGTACACCAAGAAAACGAAGAATTGCCAATACTTATTACGCTTTCTGGAATCGTAACATTATTTAATGATTCACATTTAAAAAATGTAAATGCATTAATTATAGATAACCCTTCAGGTATTGCATAATCTTCGATTTCTATATTTATGCCAGCATTATAACCTTCTATATAATCAAAACAATTGTCTTTTTCCATTTCTTTCACACAATCAGGTATAGATTCGTATTCTTTAATACATCTTGGAAAAGTTAGTTTAAACCTATGAGATAGTCTGGCGCAATATTCAGTTATTGTTTTTCTAGCCATGTATGGTACACCCATAGTAGGAAATACGTAGTTATAACCTAAAGTTGAACTGTCTAAAGAGGCACAAGAAAAATATTTAATGCCAACAATCGCATCATCATATTTTAAACGCACCCACTGAATAAAGAGTTGAGGAATTATATATTCAGCTGAATATTTGGAATCTTTTTCATAGCGTATGTATGAACAAGTTGATATAAGAGGATACCATTTAATATATTTTTTCATTTCGGTAATAGATTGAGTCATTTCGTTTATTGCTTTGTCAGGTTTTATTGAAACATCGAATATTATAAATTCACTATTATCAAATACTGGACAATCAATTTCTGATCCAAATCCTTCATCAAAAGGACTAATACGTTCATCAGTATCCAATTTGAATTTCGCCACATAAAGACTATCATTTTTTGGATCTTTATCCAGCTCCTTAACACATAAATCAACTGATGTTCCAAGATAAAGACTAGGAAATCCTGGTATACTATATCTCTGAGTTGACATTTTTCCACGCATATTAAATGGAACATGAAAAACCCTTTTACGACTTATCTCTTTATTATTTATTTCAACAACACGATATAGTATGTCTTTGCCAATATCTTTCTTATCTATTATTAATTGATCTTTTTTTAGTATTTTCATTACACCTTTAAAACTATTATACGATTTTCCTGTATATCCCCTAAAACTGAAGTCTAATGTTGCACATATGCCATGACAGATTTTTTTTACTTCATTACATAAATCTACATCACTGCAATTGTTCTCTATATCTTCACGATACTTTTTTAGATGTTTATACAGAGTCACATAAAAATCTTCTCCATCCCAACAAATAGGCAATTGGTAGATATCTTTTGAAAAAATATTTTTAAACTTTGTTGCATCCATTGTTATCCTCCTTATAATTTTATCAGTCACTTTAACATATAAAATTTTATTTAATAATCTGATTTCTCAACGTAAAAGATTGTTTGCTAATTTAAATATTTTTGTAAAAAAATACAAATAAATGTGGTCTTTAATTAATCACTCATAAGTTGAATATACATAAATAGTTATACTTGTATCTTCATTCTATACTAATTCTATTATACATTCTCTTCTTTATATTATAAAAAGTTAAAGATTATTATATTATGCATTTAGAAATTAAAAATCACACATTTGGTGTGATTAATTACTGGTTCTGGCAGGGGTGGCAGGAATTGAACCCGCGTCCACGGTTTTGGAGACCGTTGTACTACCATTGTACGACACCCCTATTTGCGCTTACTTATGATAGCATACTAAATTGTTTCAAGCAAGATGAAATGCTATAATATTTTGGTGAGGTAGTACTATGAAAAAGTTATTAAAATTCATTAAAAACTTTAATGACCAGCGTGATTGGAATCAGTTTCACACTCCAAATAATCTAGCTAAATCAATTGTTTTAGAAGCTAATGAGCTGTTAGAATTTTTTCAGTTTAATACTGAAATTGAAAACAAAGAAAAAGTTCAAGAAGAGTTAGCTGATGTTTTAGCTTATTGTTTTGATATGTGTATCCAACTGGATTTAGATCCCATTGAAATTGTTTATAAAAAATATGAGAAAAACGCTAAAAAGTATCCTGTAGAAAAAGTTAAAGGTTCTTCGAAAAAATATACTGAATATTAAAAAAATAACCAGTTGTGTGACTGGTTATCTATTTATTACAGCTGGTTGATTCATCTCAAATGGTTCACCATGTAACTCAAATGTGATATATCCTTCAGAATTATATCCTCTCATTATAAATGGATATTGTGCCCATGATGGATCAAAACCTTTATAGTAAAAACACTGCTTTTCAAAGATTAATTCATAGGTTATTTTATTTTCTTCATCTTTGATGAAAGTAACATCAATAGTTCTTGTGTTTTCATCCTGAGTAGCTCCAAACAAGTAACAAGTTTGAGAAGAATCAGAAGTTATAGTATAAGAAATCGTTTCACACTTCATGTACACTGAACTGGTTGACTCACAAAAGAAATTGGCGATAAAGTCTGGTTTTGAAGAATCAAGAGTGCCAAAATGTAAATCTGCACCAACTCCATTTTTACTTTTAGTAAAATATAGTAATGTGTTTTTATCAATTTTCACCTTATATACTAAAGCATAATATCTGGCATCATCTGCTCTTTCTATTTCATCTAAAATTCCTTTTGGATAAGGATATAAATAGTGATAAGCAAAAACCATTACTCCTATATAACTTACAATAAACAGTACAATAATAATTACTGATTTAATCAAAAACTTTTTCATACGAATTCCTCCGTCTTTTTAAATTATAATCTTTTTATCAGTTTATTACAACTTTATAAAATCTATAGTATAATAATATTCACATTGTTAGAAAAGGAGGAACTGATTATGGTAATTCCAAAACAATTTGAAGGTCTACAAGACCTTGAAGCAATGCTGCTAACTAGTATTTTAGGAACTTTTGTCGCTTTAAGTGAAGATTTAATTTCTTTTAGACAAGCAGAAAGTTACTGGCTTAGTGATTTAACAGCTGATTTATTTGAAGAAATGAATCTATCTGAGGAAATCGTAAATATCTTACATGAAGGTATCAGGTTAAAAGAACTAATTGAATTTGGCAATATTTATTATGATGCTATTGATAAATTAATACATGACTGTAAGTCTTTAATTGCCAACTATTACACTGAATATCAACAAGAAGAAGAATCAACATTTTCTTCACTTTTGAATTAGAAAGGACTATCTATGAAGAAACAAGATGTTATTCAATATAAAGAAAGTATTATCGAACAATTAAGTACATTATGCAGTTACAAAAGCATTTATACCCCTAATGAAGAAGGAACACCTTTTGGTGTTGAAAATAAAAAATGCTTAGAAAAAGCTTTAGAAATTGCTGAAAGTTACGGTTTTAAAACTGTTAATGTTGATGACTACTGTGGTTATGTAGAAATGGGACAAGGTGAAGAAATCATTGGTATTTTAGCTCACTTAGATGTGGTTCCAGTAAGTGATAGCTGGAATACTGATCCTTTTACTTTAACCTTAATAGACGACAAATACTATGCAAGAGGTACTTCTGATGATAAGGGTGCAGTAGTAGCTTCTTTAGCTGCTATGCGCGCTTTAAAACCGTTAGAACACACTTTTACTAAAAGAGTTAGATTAATCTTAGGTTGTAATGAAGAAACTGGTTCAAGATGTGTCAAACACTATGTTAAAAAATATGGCCATGTCAATTACGGTTTTACTCCAGATGGTGATTTCCCATTAGTGTTTGGCGAAAAAGGAATGGTTGGTGGTTTATTAAAGCTAAAAAGTGACAAGATTTTAGATATTAAAGGTGGCACTGTTAGAAATACTGTTTGTGCAACAGTGGAAATCACTTTAAAAGATAATTGTTTTAATCTAGAAAAACTTGATAAATTTTTCAAAGAAAATAACATTATTTATTCATTAAATGGAAATACATTAATCGTTAATGGTATTGCAGCTCATGCTTCAATTCCTCAAAAGGGAGTAAATGCTATTTCTTACGCTTTAGAAGGTTTGTATTATGCTGATATCAACGATAATGCTGTTGACAGTTACCATCAATTAATTGGTCTTGGTTATAATGGAGAAGGTTTAAAAATCGATTTTGAGGATGAATATGGCAAATTAACATTCAATGTTGGAGTTTGCTATAAAGAAAATGATTATTTATGTTTTACTATTGATATTCGCTTCCCTGTAACTTTGAAAAAAGAATTAATCATTAATACAATTAAAGAAAATGATAAAGGATTGATTTATGGCTTAGATGGTATCGAACCACTATTCTATAGTCCTAATTTACCAATGATTAAAGCCTTACACAAAGCTTATGTTGATGTAACTAATGATACTGTCAATCAACCAAAGGTCATTGGTGGAGGTACCTATGCCAAATCAATGAATAATATTGTTGCTTTTGGCTGCGATGATTTAAAGCACAATTATCATATTCATGATGATAATGAATTTGTTACCTGGGACTCACTACAAACTCAAGTTGCTTGTTATTATCATGCAATCTTAAATTTAATGAAAATTTAATTGTAATGCTCTGCTTATTGTAGAGCATTTTTTATAAATTATCTATGCTATAATGATTATGTTACTTCAGGGACAGGTGCAAATCCTTACCGCTGGTTATACCCCAGGCGCCTTAATTGGCTGAAATGGTGCAATTCCATTGGCGACAGTAATAGTCTGGATGAAAGAAGGAATGATGATGAATAAAAAAACAAAATATTTAGTAACTGTTTCTTTGGCATCGGCTCTAGCAATGATACTATTGCTATTTAGAGTATCTTTGCCTTTTTTACCGCCTTTCTATAAGTTAGACTTTTCAGAAAGCGTTGTACTATTAGCGGGATATTTATTAGATGCTAAGGCAACGATAATTATCCAACTTTTAAAAAATATTCTTAAAATAGTAATATCATCTTCAAACACAGCATTTGTAGGTGATTTAGCTAACTTTATAATGGGCGTTTCTTTTGTTTTTCCAGCTGTGGCTATCTACAAAAGGAAAGAAACTAAAACTTCAATGCTTTTAGGATTAGTGGTTGGAGTTATTAGTTTAACAATTACCAGTTGTTTAGTTAACTATTATATTATGTTACCAGCTTACGGGGTTATGTTTAATATGCCTATTGATGCTATTGTGGCAATTGGTAATAAATTAAATAGTAATATAACTAATCTGTTTACCTTTGTGATGTTTGCTACTGCTCCGTTTAATATAATAAAAGGAACTAGTAGCGCTGTAATTGCAGCATTAATTTGGAAAAATATCAAAGTGTTAACAAAGAAATAAAAATGGGATTTCAAACCCCATTTTTTAATATTTCAATATATCCTCAATTTCTGGATAACACTTTGGAATAATAAGTTTCTTTCTTTTATTTTCACTTTTTTGAAACGAACAGATATAACTATCTTCTTTAGTAGACTCTACCTTTAAATCATATAAAATCTCTATTGGTCCATTTATTTTATTTATTACAGTATTTCTACAAATCTCTCCATCCTTTAAAAAATACTGATAATTTTTAGCGCCAAAGAAAGGTGATAATTTAAATATCCAAACCAGATAAGCAATAATCAGTCCATAGATTACAGCAAGTAGTAACAAAGAGTCATCTTTTAAAATTGGAATTAACAAAACGATAACTACTACCATTAGTGCCATAAGACCCAAAAAACTTAGTAACAATAAAGCTGCCTTATTGGCTTTATTGCTTTTAGCATATTGTTTATCATAACTATAAACTTTAATGTTTTCCCCTTCAGCATCTTCAGCTATTTCAGTTGCTGGATTAAAAGTAATTTCTTCTTCAAAATCATTATTTAACTTTTTACCAGCTATAGTTCCACTAACTAAACTAAACATAATTACAGCTTCAAAAATGATGTCAATAATAATGTTGCTTTCAAAACCATAGGTCAAAAAGAAAATAGCA
>JAAZJL010000008.1 GCA_012800355.1 Erysipelotrichia bacterium
GATAATCTTCGACTGCTTGTATCTTTTCTTCATAAGATATCTTTGGTTTTCTTCCCATAATAAAATCCCTCCACTGTAAACTCACTTTTGTATATTTCGTGTGTCTACTTTGGAGGGATCATATCAATTTACACCCTTTTAATAATCAAAAAAACAGTGGGACAATACATTTTTACTACCCACTGTTTTATTTATTGATTTTCAGAAAACAAAGTTTCTTGTAAATCAATCTTTAAATGCTGATAAGCCTTTTCTGTCGCAATTCTTCCTCTGGCAGTTCTTTGAATAAAGCCTATTTGCAGAAGATAAGGTTCATATACATCTTCCAATGTTGTAGTTTCTTCAGAAATAGAACTGGCTAAAGCTTCTATTCCTACTGGACCACCTTTAAATCTTTCAATAATTCCCTTTAAATAGCGAACATCTACATCATCCAGACCAAGTCTATCAACTTTTAAGCGATTCAATGCTTCATTTGTAATTTCAACATCGATTATTCCATCATTCAGTACCTGGGCAAAATCACGTACTCTTCTAAATAATCTATTGGCAATTCGCGGAGTTCCTCTGCTTCTTGCTGCCAGTTCAATCACTGCTTCATCATCAATAGTACTGTCAAATACTCTGGAAGTTCTTTTAATGATTTCTCCCAGTTGTTTATGAGTGTAATAGTCTAACTTTGAAATGATACCAAATCTATCTCTTAGTGGTGCAGAAATGTCACCTGCGCGAGTTGTGGCACCCACTAATGTAAAAGGTGGTAATTCTAGTCTAACTGATCTACTTGTTGCATCTTTACCGACAATTACATCAATAACAAAATCCTCCATTGCAGGATATAAAACTTCTTCAACCTGTTTTGGTAAGCGATGTATTTCATCAATAAATAATACATCACCAGCTTCTAAAGATGATAATATAGCAGCTAAATCACCAGTTCTTTCAATTGCTGGTCCACTAGTAACTTTAATATTTGTTCCCATTTCATTAGCTATTATATAAGCTAAGGTAGTTTTACCAAGACCTGGAGGACCATAAAACAAGCAATGATCTAATGACTCATTTCTTTCTTTAGCTGCTTGAATAAAGACTCTCAAATTTCCCTTTAATGAATCTTGTCCAACATATTCATTTAAAGATTGTGGACGTAATGATGCATCTTCATTTTTTTCTAATTCATTTGCACTCATTAATCTTTCCATATTATCCTCCACTACGTTTATTTAATAGTTTTAAACCTTCTGATAAATATTGTTTAGTTGTTTTACAATCTAATTTTATAAGTTGTGATTTAATGCTATTAATTTCAAAGGCCTTATAACCTAACGACTTTAAACCTTCAATTGCTTCTTCAAGCTCTTGATTTATGAAAGTTTCTTCACCAGTCACCTCAATAAGTTTTCCTTTTAAATCTAAAATAATTTGCTGAGCTGTTTTAGTTCCGACCGAAGGCATCCTCTTTAAAAATGCTACATCACCTTGTTCAATAGCCATTATTAATTCATTACACTTACACCTTCCTAAAATCATACTTGCTGTTTTAGGACCTAATCCCTTAACAGAAATTAATTTTTGGAATATATCTAATTCATTTTTTTCTGAAAAACCATATAAAACGGTCGCATCATCTCTAAAATGTTGATATGTAAATATGGTAATAGTTTCTCCTAAAGATAATAATTCTGGTCGATAAAAATTAATATAGTAACCTATTCCATTATTATCTAAAACAACATGTTCAGCACTGAACTCATAAATCTTTCCTCGGATAAAAGTTATCATAAAATCACCACTTTCATTATAGACTATTTCATCAATTAAATAAATTCTGTTATTTCAAAGACATAATCTTCAATGAAAACTTCATCATTTTCTTGTGCGCCTCTTTCTTTTAGAGCATCATTAATGCCCATTTTCTTCAAAGAAACCGCAAATCTCATAACTTCTTCTGAATTTTCAAAATTAGTTCTTCTAAACAATTTAGTTATTCTATCCCCTTCTAAAGACCATTTACCATTACCTAAATTTTTAATAATAAATGGTTCAGGTTCTGGAACAAATTTATATACGACACCAAATTCTGCTTCTTCTTCATCATCTTGTAATGGGAATGGTTCAGTTACATCTAAAAGATCAGCAACTCTATATAGTACAGGTTGCAATCCTTCATTTATTAATGAAATTGTTTCAAATATTTCAATATCTGGATAAGCAGCTTTTAACTTTTCTAAATTTTCTTTAGCTCCATCTTCATCCATTTTATTAGCAACAACAATCTGAGGTCGTTGCATTAGTTTAAATTTATATGTTTCTAATTCATTATTTATAGTTTTATAATCTTCAACAACATCTCTACCTGTAATATAACCCATGTCTATGACATGAATTATTACT
The DNA here is from genome assembly GCA_012800355.1 of Erysipelotrichia bacterium. Classification (GTDB taxonomy): domain Bacteria; phylum Bacillota_I; class Bacilli_A; order Erysipelotrichales; family Erysipelotrichaceae; genus UBA1783. The sequence continues at coordinate 2,395 of JAAZJL010000008.1, forward strand.
CTGCATCTTTCAATGTGTTTTAAAAATTCATGGCCTAAACCTTTTCCTTGAGAAGCTCCTTCAATTAAACCAGGCAAATCAGCCATTACAAAACTTCTACCATCACCAACATTAACAACCCCAAGTTTTGGAGATAATGTCGTAAAAGGATAATCAGCAATTTCAGGTTTTGCACTAGAAACCACCGAAAGAATTGTGCTTTTTCCTACTGAAGGAAAACCAACTAAACCAACATCAGCTAAAAGTTTTAATTCGACTTCGATATCAAACTCTTCTCCTTCTTCTCCTTTTTCAGCAAAATCTGGAGCAGGATTTCTACTTGATTTAAAACTGAAGTTACCTCTACCACCTAGTCCACCTTTGCAAATTACTGCTCTTTGACCAACATTGGTTAAATCAGCGATAACATTTCCGGTTTCTAAATTCCTTACAATTGTGCCAAGAGGAACAGCAACAACTTTATCTTTTCCATCAGCTCCGTGCATTTTTTTAGATTTACCATTTTCACCACTTTCAGCTGTCAATAACCTCATATATCTAAAATCTAAAAGAGTTGTCTTATGTGTATCAACTTCAAAAATGATTGAACCACCTTTTCCTCCATCACCACCAAAAGGACCACCTAGTGGAACATGGGCTTCTCTTCTAAAAGCAACAATACCATCTCCACCTTTACCTGCTTTAACACGTAACTTAGCAGTATCTATAAATGACATAGTGTTTCCTCCTTCTTATAAAAAATAAATCCCCTAAATGGGGATTATGGTTAATTAAGCAACTGGATATACAGAAACTTGTTTTCTATTTTTGCCAAGTCTCTCGTATTTAACAACGCCAGCAGTTAAAGCGAATAATGTATCATCACCACCACGACCAACATTGTTACCAGGATGAATCTTAGTTCCTCTTTGACGATAAATGATTGATCCTGCATTGGTATATTGTCCATCAGCTTTTTTAGCGCCTAAACGTTTAGCAGCAGAATCACGACCGTTTTTAGTAGAACCAACACCCTTTTTAGATGCGAACATTTGAATATTTAATGTAAACTTCATTGGTTATACCTCCGTAATTTTAATTTTAATGTTTTTTGGAAATTGTTCTTCAATGGTTTGAAGCTGAATTATTCCCGTTTGTAATATCGTTTGAATAGAAACATCACTATTCAATACTTTGATTGAAACAAGATTTTCATCAATATCAATGTTACAAGAGTTTTGTGCTAATTTATTTAGCGCATTAGCTAACCCAATTGAGATACAACTAACTCCAGCACAGACTAAGTCTTTTCCATATTCAGCAGCCTTAGCATGTCCTGAGATATTTAGACTTTTGATTAAATCTTCTTCTTTTACAATCTTAACTTTTACCATAATTACACTTCAATACTTGTAATTCTACATTTAGTATATGGTTGACGATGACCTTGGCGTCTACGAGAAGATCCTTTTTTAGCTTTATATTTGAAAATATTAATCTTCTTGCCTTTTCCTTGTTTTTCGACAACAGCGTTAACTTTTACATCCTTTACATAAGGAGCACCAACTCTTGTTGTTTTGCCTGAAAGTAATACAACTTTGTCAAAAACAACTTCTGAATCAACTTCAGCATCTAGTTTTTCAACATAAATAACTGAACCTTCTTCAACTTTGATTTGTTTTCCGCCAGTTTCGATAATAGCATAATACATATCCTTACACCTCCCTTTTTAGCATTTAGACTCGCCTGATAAGGTGACTAATGTACTTAAACCCTATTTAGAGCGGTTGAAATCCCAAAAATGGAATTGCAACGTAATAATATTAGCATAATAAAACTATTAATTCAACTTATTTTTTAGTTAATAAAACATCGTTTTTAAATTAAAACACAACTTTGTCATTTATTCAAAATTTTATATAAAAGTTAAATCATTTGTCAACTATAATAGAATGGTTTATAATTATTTAGGTGATAAAATGATAAATTATCCAAACGGAAAATCCATAAACCGTTCTAAAGTTATAAATTATTCTCGACGAGGTATGTCCTTAGAAGAAGATTTAAATTTAACAAATAAATACTATCTAGAAGTGGATAGAGCTGTAATTTATAAAAAACCTACTCCAGTAACAATTGTTGATGTTGATTACAAATCAAGGAGTACCGCAAAAATTACTGAAGCATACTTCCAGTCTCCTTCTACAACTGATTATAATGGTATTTATAATGGATTGTATCTGGATTTTGAAGCTAAGGAAACTAACTCAAAAACAGCTCTTGTTCTAGCCATGATTCATCCACATCAATTAGAACATATGAAAAAAGTTTTAAATCATAAAGGAATAACATTTCTTATAGTCAGGTTTTCTTTCTATAACGAAACATACTTAGTTTTTGCAAAAGACCTATTTGAATTTATTAATTCAACAAAAAGAAAAAGCATTCCTTACAACTGGTTTAAAGAAAAAGGTAATTTAATACCTTATAACTATCAAATTAAAGTAGATTATCTGTCAGTTATTGACTCTCATATAGTTGGAGGTAAAATCTAATGAGATTATTTAAAAATAAGAATTCCCAAAATAATAACACTGATTCAAATAACAATAATGATTCAGCACACACAAAATTTCAAAAGAAAAAATTAAGAAGAAAAATAATTAATTCAATCATGGGATTTATCGTTTTCTGCGGTCTATTAGGTGTAGTTAGTGGTGTAAATATTATAAGAATTATTTTAGAAAAAACCGATGTTGTTTTAGAAACTGACGATTTAACAAGTAAAGACTCTTCATTAATTTTTGATGATGCAGGAAATCAGATTATCATGTTGGGTAAAGAAAGTAGAATTTCTCTTGCTTATAACAAATTCCCTCAAACACTAGTTGATGCCTTTATTGCTGTTGAAGATTCACGTTTCTTTGAGCATCCTGGTTTTGACTTACCACGTTTTGCGAAAGCATTTTTGGTAAACCTTCAAACTCTATCTTTCTCACAAGGTGGATCGACTATTACAATGCAAGTAATAAAAAACACTTATTTTGCGGTTGATACAATTGCTGAAAGCACCATCAATAGAAAAGTTCAAGAAATATATTATGCTTTACAAATTACTGAATTAATAAGTAAAGAAAAGGTTTTTGAAATGTATGTTAACAAGGTAAACTTTGGTGCTAATGCAAGAGGTGTTCAAGTAGCTTCTCAATATTACTTTAATAAAGATGTCACCAATCTTAATTTAGTAGAAAGTGCCATGTTAGCTGGTATCATTAATGCGCCTAATGCCTACAATCCTTATTATAATATTGAAGCATGTCAACGTCGAACAACTGATGTATTATATCTTATGAATTATCACGGTTATATTTCTGATTTAGAATATCAACTTGCTAGTAAAGTAAAAGTTGAAGATTTACTTTACGGAAATACATTAAACAATGCCAATCTTTTAACTGATTATGTTGATGAAACTATTGATAATCAAGCTTATATTGACATTGTTTTACTTGAGCTTGAAGAAATGTATGGAATTGACCCTTACACTACTCCAGTTAAAGTTTATACCGCAATGAACCAAACTGTTCAAGCAACTTGCGATGCTATCTCAAGAGGAGAACTCTTAAAATTTAAAGATAAAAATATTAATATTGCTGCTGCAGTTATTCAAAACTATACTGGACTAATTGTTGGAGTTTGTGGTGGAAGAAACTATAATGGACAAAGAATGTTCAATTATGCTTACGATAACAGAGTTTCTCCTGGTTCTACTTGTAAAGCAATATTTACCTATCCACTAGCATTTGAACATTGTGGCTTATCAACATCATATACAATTGATGATGAACCTATGAAATATACAGGGACTAACATCATTTTCTTGAATGACTCAAGAACTTGGAATGGAGAAACTTCGGTTCAAAAAACTTTTCCTATGTCTTATAATGTTCCTTCTGTCAAATTATATCAACTAGTAAATAAAACTGTTGGTCCAGAAGTTATGAAAAAATATTTAATTAATATTGGTCATGATAAAAGAGTTGTTGATTTAATGAATGAACAATATGCCCTCGGTGGTACTGACTATTTGATTTCTCCAGTTCAAATGGCTGCAGCTCAATCAGTTATTCTATCAAAAGGTGTATACACTACCCCTCATACTATTACCCGAATTGAATTTATCAATTCTGCAAAAGAACCAATTATAGCTAATGTTCCTTCAGTTAGAGCTTTAAGTGAAGGTGCTGCTTGGTTGACTTCTTATTTAGAATATATTGGAGTCAATGGCGGTACTGAAGATGACTATAGGGGAAATATTCGTTTAACATCTATTAGAAGAAAAAATTATGCTGTCTATGGTAAAACAGGAACAAATAGTTATGACAATACTGTTAACAGAAAATGGGGTTATCCAAGTGGTGCTGACAAAGACTTATTATATCTATTCGGAACTAATGATTTTTCATTCTCCTTCTGGATGGGTTATGATACAGGTAGATATCAAGACAGAACCACCTATATGTCACGTGCTTATGCCCATAGCTGGAAAGACGTTCCTGTTGTAAATGCTCTTTTAAATACAGTTTATAGAGCTTATGGAGCTCCAAAACATACTAACTCAAGACCTTCATCAGTGACTACTATTACTCATATTAAAGGGTTATATCCTTATACTGCTTTACCAGATTATGCTGATAAGAAATATCAAACAACTGGTTATGTTTTAGCTCAATTTGCTAACATAGAAGAATACAAAGCTAATGAAACAATTGAATCTATAACATCATTTAATGCTAGTTTTAATTTCCAAACAAAACGTGTAGATGTTAAGTTTTCGCCTTATCCTGATTCTGAAGCTTTGAAAGAAGCGCCAAGAGTATATAGAGAAACTAGATTAAATAAATCTTACAATGCAAATAGAAGATACCATCCATCATGGATTGAAGGATGTATACAATACGTTTTAGAAGTTGTTGATCCAGATACTGATTTAATCATATCAACATATACATTTAGTGAGGACACAACTAGTATCTTTATAGAAAATGCTACTGCTTTGCCTGCTTATTATAAATTACGAGGCTATTATGCTTATGCAAGATCTGGAGTGAGAAGTATGGCTATTGAAGAACAAAATATAATTATAATTCCACCAGGAACAGTAGAAGAAGTTGAACCACCAGAAGATAATCCAATAGTTGATCCAGGAGCAGGCTCAGGAGGCGATCCAGGAAATTCTACTCCATAAACAAAATTCAATTAAAAAGTATGGCAATAAAGTCATACTTTTTTTAACTTCTTCTCAACACATATTTCAATAAATGGGCAATTTTCACATTTTGGATTTCTTGCCAAGCATTTATATCTACCAAAATGAATTAATAAGTGGTGTAATTTAGACCAATATTCTTTTTTGAAAGTTTCTTGAAGTTTTCTTTCTACTTCAATGATAGAGGCATCTTTTTTAACTAAACCTAATCGCTTGCTTACTCTATTTACATGAGTGTCAATAGCAATGGCTGGCACATTAAATAATTCTGATAAAACAACATTAGCAGTCTTTCTACCAACCCCATCAAGAGTTATAAGTTCTTTATAGGTGTTAGGAACAACTCCAGCAAACTGCTCTACAATCGCCTTAGAAAGGTTAATGATGTTTTTAGTTTTGTTTTTATATAAACCAATAGGTTTAATAATTTTTTCTACATCTTTAGTGTTGGCTATTGCTAGAGAGTAAACATTTGGATATTTCTTAAAAAGTACATCAGTAACCTTATTTACTGCTATATCAGTAGTTTGAGCGCTTAAAACAACTGCGACAATTAATTGATAATCATTTTTATAGTTAAGTTCACAACTTGCATTAGGAAAAAGTTCTAGCAGTCTTTTATAAATAGTTTCACTATTCATTTTCTAGCCCTTTAGCTAATATCTTATCAATATAATTTATTGATTTTTTATTATATATTAATGCCTCTCTTAAAGCTTTAATGATAGTGTTATAATCATAAATTCTTAACCATTCCGAAATTGTAGACGCTTCTTTTTGAGATAAAACTCGACCAAATTCTGCTTCAAAAATCTCAAAAATATCGTTATTTTCAATTATTTCATTTTTTGCCTCAAAAATATTATCAATGTTAAAACTAATGTGTCCACTTTCAGTTACTAAAACTAAATATCCCTTAGATATTAAAGATGAAATAGTATCATCAACTAGTATTTTCTCCATATTCGAACTCTTTGATAAAGTATCAATACTTAAAGGTTTATTATACTGATTAAAATAATCAATTAGTAAAAGAAGTAACGTTTCATTACTATCGAGATTTAATTTATTAATGTTTTCTAAAATCCAACTTCTTCTATCGAAGTATCTTTGTTGATAAATCTTCATTTATATCACTCCATAAATATTATACAATAATTTACTTTATTTACATATAGTTTACCATTATGGTAAAATGATTTAGGTGAAATTATGATTAAAAGAAGTATATTTTACATATTAGTATTAGCACTTATCTCTTTTGGAGTCTATCATATCTATCAAAGTTATAAACCTGAGGAGAAGTTTAATCCCGTCATTGAGATCCATTATGAATTTGATAAAGTGTTAACCATTGAAGAATTTAATGCTCTTATTCTTGAAAGTAAAGAACCATTAAATGTTATTTTCTTTGACTCAACTTCAATCAATTCTCAATATTTATTTAATATTATATTAAAAGAAATAATGACAAATAATGAAATTGAGAAAATTGAAAATTTAGTTTATGTAAATTTAGCAGGTTTTGATATTGCAGAATATGGATCTTTTAGATTAAAATATGGTTTTTCTTCTGTTCCTGCTTGTGCAAATATGACTTATTCAGAAGGATTAATTGTAGTTAACAACATTATAGAAGAAAATAATAATAATATATTTACCATTCAAATTGTACAAAATTGGTTGCTAAGCAATAAATTAATTAAAGTTAAAGAAGAATAAAAAGTTGGTTTACTCCAACTTTTCTAATATTTTTTTCGTAAACTGCGCTGCTCTTTTTGAGGCTATGAATTTATATTCATTAAAATCTAATTCATTGCCTTTTTTTGTGACAATATCTGAAAATGAACGAATTATTAAAAACTTTTTTCCATATTCATAACAGCAGTGAGCTATTGAACATGCTTCCATATCACAGCCATAAGCTTCTGGAAAATATTTTTGAATATAAGAAACTCTTTCATCGCTGCTTACAAAAGCATCTCCAGATACAAGAGGTTTTACATAAACATTAAAGTCATCGCATTTAATTACATCATATACTAGACTTGTTAAGTCTTTATCAGTTTCAAAAGTATAGTAATTATTGTCAAAAGAAGGTTCAATACCATCTATCGAATATAAATCAAAGTCGTGATAAGTCACTTTTGAAGCTACAATTACATCAGCTATTTTAGCTTCTTTATATAAGCCTCCAGCTGTACCAATATTAATTACTAAATCAATATCATAGTTTTCTAAAATACTAGCCGTATTAATAGCACTTTTTACTTTTCCTATGCCACAAGTAGCTATAATAACTTCTCTATTACCAATATTTCCTATTGTATATGACTGCTTTCTACTAATTATACTTTTTTTATTTTCGACAATCTTTTCAACTTCTTCTCTTTCGCAATCCATTGCAACCATTATAGCAATCACGCTATTCACCTACTTTCTAAATAATCCTCATTTTCTTTTTTAACTATCTCAAAAGCTTTATTTAAATCTCTACAAGCGATTTCAATCTGTTTTGAGCCATCATAACCTCTAAGTGGGTCTAATTTATCTGCTACAAAAACAAGCTTGCTATAAACATCATTATCATCACCTAAGCAATGATGTCTAATAGCTTTTAACATCTTTTTATCTTTTAAGCGACAATTATGTTTCAGATAATAATAGCCAACATATTGATGACAAACTTGATAATCATACTCAATCTCATATGGTTTATATATATTCATGTAAATCAAAAGTTGATCTTTGTTTAAATCTTTTGCAATATCATGGTATAGGCCAATCAAATATGCTTTATATTCATCTAATTTATTTCCTCTAGCAATCTTTAAACTTAAGTCAGCTACCGATAAGCAATGTTTAAATCTTTTGGGATTAATATATGAACTTACAATCTCTTTAGCATAAAGACCATTATTGAAAACATAACCACAAGTTTTTCTATCAACAACTGACAATTTGCCTTTTTTAAATAAATCACTTTGCTTTTCACTTTCATCATCTTCTAAAATTAAATATTTATTTTGTCTATCTCTTTTCATTAATTTTTGATAGTTATTAATATAAACAAATTTACGATATGGTTTTATTGCTTGTTTTATCATTTTTTCACGATGATAAATATCATTATTATATGAATTATCAATATAAAAACAGACTAAATCAGCACTTTTTTCTCTTAATACTTTTTTAGCTGTTTTAATATGATGTTTAGTAATTGGATCAAAATTACTTTTAAAAATAATTATTTTCATCTTGGTAAAACAATTTTTGGTTCTTTAACATTCTTTTTATAAAGAACTATTTTTCTCCCTATTTGACAAACAATTTCGCTTTTTGTTTCACTTGCTATTTCAATTGCTAACTGTTCCGGCTTTACTTCACAATTATTTAAAACTGAAACCTTTATTAATTCATGGGCTAATAAACTTTCACTTGCAGAACTAATTAAATTTTCAGTTAGACCATTTTTTCCAATTATAACAGTTGTTTTTAAAGTATTTGCCATACTTTTTAAATATTTTTTTTGTTGTTTTTTTAACATTTAAATCATTGCCTTTCTAACATTCACATATATTTGTGGTGCTGTATATATATCGATATCAGCTTTTTCACAATTTATAGTGATAAATCCCAAACCAGAAATAAAATATTCAACTTTACCTTTATTAGTAAAAGAATGTTTTTTCATCTCTAAAAAACTTTCACATCCTTTCAAGGTTGGCGTTAATTCTTTACCATAATTTTTTAACCATAATTTATCAGCATTTTCAAGCTTACTTCTTTTTATTTTCAATAAATTTGAAGTATATATTACCACATTTGCTTTTTCGTTATTTAATATATCAATTCTTGCCAACCCACCAATTGATAATGTTTGATTTTGCATTAATTGAAAAACTATAGGTCTAACTTGTTTAATCGGTACGACAGTTTTCAATTGTTTATTAGTCAAATACATTTGCATTGTATTTTCAGCAACAATTCCAATTGTATCAATTATATGATACTGCTCTGTCTTTATCTCATTAAAATTAATAGTTGTAGCAGGATATCTATTAACTGTTACAACTTTATCTTTTAATAAATGATTGATTATGGTACTTTTTCCAACATTAGCCAGTCCAGTCATGATTATTGGTTTATCTTCAACATTAATATAAGCATTAAAAGAATCAATAAAATCAGTATTAATTCCTCTTGTTATAATTGCCTTTGATTTTATATTTAGTTTTTTTATTCTACTTAATACATATTTACCAAGTTTTTCATAATTAATCTTAGTTGGTAACAAATCACATTTATTTAGAATAATATTACAACTATGTTTTCGATAAAAATCTACTAAAACACTATTTAATGAACTATCAAAATCAAATATATCAATAATCCACACAAAATTACCATCTAATTGATTTAATTGTTCAATTATCAAATTATTATCAGGTAAAAAATCATTTTCTTTATGTTGATCATAATGAATCATTTTAAAACATCTTTGACAATAATTCATATTTAAATCAACAACATAACCTATTTCATTTTCATTATTGTTTTGCAGTAACGCTCCACAACCTAAGCATTTATTATTCATTAACTCCAGACCCTTGTATAAAAATAGTAAACTAATACTGCTATGTTAAGCAAAGCCAATATAATAGAAATTTTTGATAAAATCGAAATAATAGATTCCTCTTTTACTTCTTTAAGATATTCTAACTCTTCTTTTTCGATTGCCAATTGATCAACAATCTCTCTCTTTTCAGATTCTTTATAGATTTCATTGGCTCTTTTTAGATATTTTGAATCCACCTTATTAGTAATAACTAATTGTGGCAATCCCTGAGTATTTAAATAAGAACTCTCTGAATTTTCAATATACATCATTTGCGTATCAGTTAATTCAGCTGCAGGTAATACTTCTTCAGTAAGAATATCTTTTTTTACTTCATTTAGATGAACTTCTTCTTTTTCATCAGATTTTTCTTCTGTTTTATCATCTTCATTTTCAATTTTTATTTCTTCAACAACAATTGTTTCATCGTTTTGATCTTCTTCAATTTTTTTCATAGATAAAGTATCATGTAAGACTTCAATTACATCTTTTGGTTTTTCCTCATCAACGATAATTTCTTCTTCAGTTTTTTTACTAAATTCAATTTCATTAGAATCTACAAACTCATAATTATCATCGATAATCTCTTGCTCTAAGTAATTTAATTCTTCTTCATCTTCCAATAAAAGCAATTCATCTATTTCCTCATCAGTAAATTCTTCATCTTCAACATCATTATCAATACTATCTTCCTTTTTTGCAAAAAACTGAACAGCAATCAATACTAATCCTATAACAATAGCTACGATTGCTAAAACTAATTGATAAACTGGATTTTCAAGCAAATACACCTCATTATAATAGGTTAATATCGAAAAACAGCCAATGAATAAAGAAGCATATATACATATCAACATTATAAAACGCGAAATTCTATTCATATTTATACCTCCAAGGTTAATTCTTCGTATTCTTTTTTATTATCTTGATTTGGAATATCAATGATTTTTACTTCTTCTATTCCATTACATTGATACCAATCTTCAATCGTTGAAGTTGAAAATCTAGAATCAGAACTTAATAAATTTATATCTCTAGCTTTTAAATCTAATGGCTCATTGTCGGATATTATACCTAAATTATCAGATAAAGAGCAAACGATAACCTTTTTAACTTCTGCCGGGTTTGTTTTATTCTTTTTAGCAATTAACAATCCTTTAGTAGCACGTCTAGTAACTTGTATATCAGTTAACTTCATACGCTTAGAATTACCCCTAGTGGTCAAAAACACAGCTTCGGTTTTATTTGGAGAGATTATATCCATTGAAGCTACTTTATCTTCTCCACTTAATCTTACAGCTATAACTCCTTTAGCACGAGATGAAACATTAGGAATTTCATCTATCGAATATCTTAACCCATAACCATCCCTAGTTACTATTAACACTTCATCATCAGCATATGCCAACTTAGCATCAATTACTTTGTCATTATCACTTAAATTCATAGCTAAAGAGCTTCTAGAAGTTCTAACAAGTTTCCAAGCATTTAAATCGGTTCTTTTAATCATACCATCCTGAGATGCAGTAATAATCCAAGCATATGTATCAAAATCTTTAACTAAATATGCCGAAACAAACTGCTCAGCATTATTTACTTTGACATAATCAGATATATGATTTCCTATATC
>JAAZJL010000066.1 GCA_012800355.1 Erysipelotrichia bacterium
CAGGTTATGAAAAGAAGAGTAACAGTAAACTGATTTGTAGAGAGGTATCGCTTTGGTGCAAGATACCAATTAAGTACTGCCAACATGGTCTTGGAACTGCTTTATCGATAGGTAGGTAAAGACGTCTACACGCGTTAAGTGATATGAGAAGCAACTAAGGTGGTACCACGTTTAAGACGTCCTTAAATTGGTACCTTTTATTTTTTGGAGGATAAAAAGATGCACGAAAAAGGAAACGGAAAAGAATATTACATTACAACTGCTATTGCCTATGCTAGTGGAAAACCACACATAGGTAATACTTATGAAATTGTAATGGCTGATGCAATAGCTCGATATAAAAGAATGACAGGGTATGATGTTTATTTTCAAACTGGAACAGATGAACATGGCCAAAAAATTGAAGAAAAAGCTAAAGCAGTTAATATGGATCCCCAATCTTATGTCGATCAACAAACTGCTGTCATTAAAGAAATCTGGGATTTGATGAATACTTCATATGATAAATTTGTTAGAACTACTGATGATTATCATAAAAAACAAGTTCAAAAGATTTTTGAAAAACTTTATAAACAAGGCGATATATATAAGTCTGAATATGAAGGTTGGTACTGTACTCCTTGTGAGTCATTTTGGACTGACGCTCAACTAAAAGATGGTAAATGTCCTGATTGTGAAAGAGAAGTTCATAAAGCTAAAGAAGAATCATATTTCTTTAAGATGAGTAAATATGCTAATCAACTGATTGAGCATATTGAAAAGCATCCAGAATTTATTCAACCTGAAAGTAGAAAAAACGAAATGATAAACAATTTCTTAAAACCAGGTTTACAGGATTTATGTGTTTCTAGAACCAGTTTTAAATGGGGAGTTCCAGTAACCTTTGATAGTAAACATGTAGTTTATGTTTGGATTGATGCTTTAAGCAACTATATCACTGGTTTAGGTTATGATTGTGATGGAAATCATGGTGATTTATATAAGAAATATTGGCCAGCAGATTTACATTTGATTGGCAAAGACATTGTTAGATTCCATACAATTTATTGGCCAATTATGCTACTGGCTTTAAACATTCCTTTACCAAAACAAGTATTCGGACACCCATGGATGTTAGTGGGTGAAGATAAAATTTCTAAATCTAGAGGCAATGCAATTTATGCCGATGATTTAGTCGAGTTTTTTGGTGTTGATGCAATAAGGTACTTTGTCTTAAATGAAATGCCGTTTGCTCAAGATGGTTCAATTACTTGGCAATTAGTTATTGAAAGGATTAATTCGGATTTAGCTAACATTTATGGCAACTTGGTAAATCGTACTATTTCAATGGTTAACAAATATTTTGGTGGCACTTTAAATGAAGTCAGAGTTGAAGAAGAACTTGATGAAGAACTAAAACAATTTGCTTTAGAGATAGTTAAAAAAGTCGATTGCAAAATGGATGATTTAAGAATAGCTGATGCTTTAGATTTAATCTTTGAACTGTTAAGAAGATGTAATAAATATATAGATGAAACATTACCTTGGTCTTTGGCTAAAGATGAAAGTAAAAAAGATAGATTAAACACGGTTTTATATAATTTGTTAGAAGGTATCAGAATTGCGACAGTCTTAGTTGAACCATTTATGCCTGAAACAGCTCAAAATGTTTATAAACAAATAAATACTAAACAAACATCATATGACTCAATTCAGTCTTGGGGTAATTATGAAGCCAATAATAAAGTAATAGAAAAACCAACTCCACTATTTGTTAGAGTTGATGGTGAAGTTAAACTAGAAGAAATAAATCAATATTTAGAAACTAAAGCGCCAAAAAAGATGGAGTTTAAAGATGAAGTAACTATTGAAGATTTTGAAAAACTAGATATTAGAGTCGGTACAGTTTTAAAATGTAAAAAACACCCAAAAGCTGATAAACTATTAGTTTTACAAATTAAATGTGGAACTGATGAAAGACAAATTGTCAGTGGAATAGCCAAAAGGTATACTCCAGAAGATTTAATAGGTAAAAAAGTAGTCTTTATCGCAAACTTAGCACCAATAACATTAAGAGGCGAAGAGTCTAAAGGTATGATTTTAACTGCTGAAGATGAAAATGATTTATTAGAAATAATAACTGTAAATGAAGTTGAAGATGGAGCAGTTGTAAAATGATTACCCTTATTGCGGTAGGAAAAATCAA
>JAAZJL010000067.1 GCA_012800355.1 Erysipelotrichia bacterium
AAACATATTCTCCTGAAGCAGTAAAAGCCATTAAAGTATCAATTGAATCTGCTTCTGTATAACCAATTAATTCATCCGTTTCCTTTAAACCAGGTAAACTACTTTCAGTAGAATTATATGATCTTAAAGAAACCTTTTTGACATATCCATCTTTAGTAAATGAAACCATTACTCTTTCATTTGCAATCATATCAATTTTATCAATTACAATTTCATCTATTTCATCTTCAATAACTGTATATCTTTCATGAGCAAATTTATCTTTTAATTCAGTAAGTTCTGTGCATAAAACTTTGTTTAATGAAGCTGGATTATTAATTATTTCATTTAGGTGTTTCATCTCATCAACTAACTGTTTATATTCATCCTTTAAAGCAAATATATCTGTATTGGTTAGTCGATATAATCTCAATTGAACAATCGCTTCTGCTTGAGCATCTGTAAACTGAAATCTATCAATCAAATTCTTCTTTGCATCAGCTTTATCTTTACTTCCACGAATGATTTTTATTACTTCATCTAAAACACTTACTGCTTTTATCAAACCTTCTAAAACATGACATCTATTTAAACGTTTATCAAATTCATATTTTGTCCTTCTTAAAACAAAATCTTTATAAAATTCGATATAAGCATCTAGCATATCTAACAGGCCTAAATACATTGGTCTATTATTAACAATAGCTACCATATTGTAGTTGTAATAAACTTGTAAATCTGTATTTTTATATAAATAATTTAGTATTAAATTTGCATCACTATCTTTTTTTACATCTATAACAATTCTTAAACCAGTTCTATCTGACTCGTCTCTGACATCTAAAATCCCTTCAAGTTCTTTGTTATAACGAATATCATCTATTTTTTTAACGATATTAGTTTTGACAACTTCATAAGGAATTTCACTTACAACTATCTGTTGGATACCACCTTTTCCTTTTTCAATATTAACTTTACTTCTAATAACAATTCTTCCTTTACCAGTAGTAAAAGCTTCCTTTATTCCATCAATTCCTTGAGCAATTCCTTTAGTTGGAAAATCTGGACCTTTAATAATTTTCATCAAGTCATTTACAGTACTTTTAGGATTGTTGATACGATATATGGTTCCTTCAATAACTTCTTTTAAGTTATGTGGAGGAATATTTGTGGCATAACCAGCTGCAATGCCAGTTGATCCATTAACTATTAAGTTAGGAAATCTAGCTGGTAATACAGTTGGTTCATTTTCTGTATCATCGAAGTTAGGGGTCCAAACAACTGTATCTTTATCGATATCTTCTAATAAAGTTGAAGAAATTTCAGCAAGTCTTGCTTCTGTATAACGCATTGCTGCTGCTGGATCATCATCAATTGAACCGTTATTACCATGCATTTCAATCAACGTATGATTTACTTTCCAATCCTGTGAAAGTCTTACCATCGCATCATAAATAGAACTATCACCATGTGGATGATAATTACCAATAACTAAACCAACCGTTTTAGCACTTTTTCTATAAGCTTTTTCATGAGTATTGCCATCTTTATACATAGCATAAAGAATTCTTCTTTGAACAGGCTTTAAACCATCTCTAGCATCAGGCAATGCTCTTTCCTGAATAATTGTTTTAGCATATTCACCATATCTATCACTTATTAAATCTTTTAAAGGAAGCTCTAATATTTTTTCTTCATTAACTTTCTTTTTCATATTAGTTATCCTCCAATAAGTAACCATCTTCTAAAGTAAATGTAACATATGATTCAATCCACTCTCGTCTAATGGCAGCATTATCGCCCATTAAAGTCGTAAATCTTTTATCAGTAGAATGATTATCATCAATTCCAACCTGGATTAATGTTCTAGTTTCAGGATTCATTGTCGTTTCCCATAACTGATCTGCATTCATTTCACCTAAACCTTTATAACGTTGAATCTCCACTTTTCCATATTTTTCTTTTAAAGCAATTAATTCATCCTCATTATAAGCATAAAAGAATTCTTTGCCTTTTGTAACTTTATAAAGTGGTGGTAAAGCTATATAAACCATTCCAGCATCAATTAAAGGACGCATATAACGATAAAAGAAAGTAAGAAGTAAAACTTGGATATGAGAACCATCAACATCAGCATCAGTCATAATAATAACTTTACTATAGTTAGAATCTTCAACATCAAATGAATCACCGATTCCTGCACCAATAGTCTGAGTTAAAGTGTACAACTCTTCATTTTTATTAATATCAGAAAGCGTTGCTTTTTCAGTATTTAAAACCTTTCCTCTTAAAGGTAGAATTGCTTGATATTTAGAATCCCTTCCTTGTTTAGCGCTACCACCAGCTGAATCTCCTTCTACTAAAAATAATTCTTTTATATTAGCATCT
This sequence comes from Erysipelotrichia bacterium, assembly GCA_012800355.1. GTDB lineage: Bacteria > Bacillota_I > Bacilli_A > Erysipelotrichales > Erysipelotrichaceae > UBA1783. Next base: position 2,368 of record JAAZJL010000067.1, read on the forward strand.
TTTGACTGGGCAACAGCTAATTTTCCTGATAGAGTTCTTTCATCTTTTTTATTCCTTTTGTTTTTTCTGGCTTCTTCTTTTGCTTTACGTGCTGCTTCTCTGGCAGCAGCAGCTTTTATCATCTTTTTAATTAAATCATTAGAAAGTTCTTTATTTTCATCTAAAAAATATGTTAATTGTTCCGAGATTAAATTATCTACTACAACTCTTGCTTCTGGTGTGCCTAATTTTGATTTAGTTTGACCCTCAAACTGTAGTAAATCTTCAGAAATATTTACTGAAATAATACTTGTTAGCCCTTCTCTAATATCACTACCTTCTAAGTTTTTATCTTTTTCCTTTAATAAACCATTTTTTCTGGCATATTCATTAAAACACTTCGTAAAAGCTGTCTTATAACCAATTTCATGAGAACCACCAAAAGGAGTTCTTACATGATTAACAAATGAATATGAGTTTTCTTCAAATGAATCGGTATACTGAAATGCAATATCAACAGTTATTTTTTCAGTTCCACCGTTAAATTTTATTACTGGTGAAATTGTTGTTTTATCTTCATGAAGATATTGCATAAAAGCTTCTAAGCCATTTTCGTAATAGAATTCTTCTTGTTGATTACTTCTCTCATCTTTTAAAACTATTTTTAAACCACCCATTAAAAAGGCGCTTTCTCTTAATCTTTGTTTGATGGTAGCATAATTAAAATCAATACGATTAAAAATCTTTTTGTCAGGTAAAAATCTTACCTTACTACCTGTCTTATTAGTGTTTCCTAAAACTTCAAGTTTTCCAATTTTTGAACCACCTTTTTCAAACATCATACGATAAGTTTTTCCTTGATAATTAGTAGTTACTTCCAGCCATTCACTTAAAGCATTAACAACAGAAGCACCTACACCATGCAGTCCTCCAGCAACCTTATAGCCTTGTTGACTTGAGAATTTACCACCTGCATGAAGCTCGGTAAATATTACTTGCAAAGTCGATACACCACTGGCATGTTTTCCAGTAGGCATCCCTCTTCCTTCATCCTCTATACAAATTACATTGTTTTTTTCAATTGTTAATTTAATACAATCACCATATCCGTTTAAAGACTCATCGATAGCATTATCCATGATTTCCCAAACTAAATGATGAAGACCATATTGATCGGTAGAACCAATATACATACCTGGTCTTTTTCTAACGGCTTCCAATCCTTTTAAGATTTGAATGCTGCTTTCATCGTAAGATTTAACATTTTTGGCCATAAATAAAACACCTCTATACATAAATATTATATCATAAAAATTGCATCCTTTATTTAACTAATATATAATTTAAAAAAGGTGATATTATGAAAGTTATTATTTTTTCAGTATTAAATTATATTGTTGGATCGATTCCATGGGCACTTGTTATTGGTAAAGTATTTTACAATACTGATGTTAGAGAACATGGTTCAGGAAATTTAGGAGCAACTAATGCTGGAAGGGTTTTAGGAAAAAAAGTAGCTTATATAGTAACAGTTTTAGATGCTCTAAAAGGTTTTATCATGTTTATGATATTATCAAAATTTGATTATAAAATAGCTTGTTTCACAATTATCTTTGTCACTATTGGACATTGTTATCCTTTATTTGCCAACTTTAAGGGTGGAAAAGCAGTAGCAACTAGTTTTGGTATTATATTAGCTATTTCACTTTCAAGTTTTAAATCTTTCCTTGTAGTTTTCTTAGTACCAGTATTAATATGGTTTCTAATTAGCAATATAACTGAATATATTTCTCTTGCCTCTTTAGTCGCGACTTTTTTATCGGTTATTCTCTCTACTTTTGTCTGTAGAAGATATGTTACTGTTTCTTTATTAATGATTTGGTTATTAATAGTTTATAAGCATAAAGAAAACATAAACAGACTATTAAAAGGCACTGAAAACAAAAAGAATTATTAAAAAAATGGATGTTCCATTTTTATTTAGTTCGATTAATTTTTAAAACGATTAAAAATTTATCTTCTATTAGAATCAACAATCTAAACTTTCCAACCACAAATTTATAATGACCAAATAGAATGTTTTTCAGTGGTTGTCCTAATAATCTAGGAGCATTAGTGCCTTCTAGATTTTTATTAAGCCAACCCAAAAGAATCACTTTACTGGAATCATCTAAGTGATTTAATTGTTGATAAGCAAACTCTGAAAAATAAACACGAAAATTCATTTATTTGTTTCCCTTAGTAATTTCACTTAAACTGTAAATTTTCTTATTTTCTTGATAAATTTTTAAACTCTCATCAAAATCATTAATATCAATTTCATTTTCAATTTTCTCTAGTACAGCTGTTCTAATTAACTCAGAAACAGTAATACCGTGAAATTTTGCATAATCTCTAAATAATTTTTCTTCTTCTTTGGTAACTCTTAATGAAATAGCCATATTCTCTCCTGTCTAACATTGTATTACAAACTGTATCATACAATATTTCCGTTTAATATCCGTTTAAATGGGCATCTTTTATTATTGAAGGATAATCAACAAAACAAATATCTATATCGACATTAGTACTTGTAACTCCATTGACTTTTCCTTTTGATGTAAATTGCCAAATAGTATAGTTGTCATTATAAACATAAGGAGTTAAAGTACCCCAATGTGCTACCCATACATCATATTTAAAATTATACTTTCTTAACATAGATGAATAACTATAAACAGCTGGATAATAACCTGCTTCGCTTAAAATATCGCAATAAGTATTAACTAGAGCGTTGAAAGTATACGTATCTAAATATTTCTGTGAACTTGTTTCAATGTCAATAACAATTGGATATTCAAATTTTTTGCCTTCAATACATTTTAGCATCCACTTTGCTTCTACTATTGCATCTTGAACATTGGTAGAAATAACATAATGATAAGCGCCTACATCTATACCTGCTTCTTTTGCAGCTTTATAATTCCTTTCAAAAATCGGATCTTTGTAATCGTTGCTGTAAGCAGCTCTTAATAAAACAAAGTCAACTCCTTCTTCTTTCATTCTTCTAAAGTTATCAACAGTCATATATCTGCCATTCCACTCTGATAAATCTAGTCCGTAACTAAATGCATCATAGACTTTTATTGGAATTGTAATAGATGAAGTATAATTTTCATTAGAAATGCTAATATAGCATTCACCACTCTTTTTAGGATAAATAACTCCAGAATTGTCAACAGTTGCAATCGTTTCATCTGAAGAAGAATAAATTAACAATGAATTATCATCAACACTAGTTCTTAATCTAAAGTGTTTATTAACCATTAAACCTAATCGATAAAATTGACATTTAATATTAGTTCTACTGACATTTATTGCTACTTTTTTTACTATATCTGAACCATCATTAGTTTTTACAGTAATTATTGCTGTACCATTTTTATTAGCGATTATCCTACCATTTGATGTAACTTGAGCAATACTTGAATCACTTGAATAATATGTTAATGTTTTATTAGCTGCATCATAAGGATACACTAAAACATTCAAATCATAAGTATTTCCTTTTTTTAGATTAATAACTGATTTGTTAATTTTAATATCTTTTATTAGTTTTGAAATACTCATATAGTAAATAACATTTGTTCCACTATTAGAAACAGTTATTTTAGCTGAACCACCTTTTACGATATCTACATTGCCAAATTCATCGACTTTAACAATTTCTTCATCACTACTTTCAAAGGTGAAATTTTTAGTTCCAATAAAGCAGTCATGATCTTGTGGCGATATTACAACTTTATCTTTTAAATCTACTATTAAATATCTTACTTCTGAAGCATTTTCATCATTTACTGTTATATCAATAATTGCATTATTTTCTCCACTATTTGTTTTAACGGTAATTTTTACAGCACCTATACTATTGGCTGTAAGTAATCCTTCTTCGGTAATAGTAGCAATTTTGGGATCTGAACTATAATATTTAATCTCATCAGATAAAACATTACTGTCAACCACATTTAATTGAATTGTCTCTCCAACTTTTAAAATATTAGTTAAATTTTTAAATGATAAATCTACTAAACTGTAATATAAATTATAATTTCTAGCATATTTTACTGCTTCACTATTTTCATAAACAATATATTTATGATTTTTATTTAAACAGTTTTCAGCCAAATAAGTTACTGATTGAGGAATTAAAATTATTAATTCAGTTTCTTGTTTTTTTTCAACATTAAAAGCTTCTTTTTTTATTGACTTTAAAGATAATGGAAATAAATAGGATTTTAAATTGTAATCATTATAAAAACAGTATTCACCGATTGATTCAATTGTTTCAGGAAACTCGACAATTTCTAAATTAATTAAATCTCTAAATGCATTGTTTGATAAATATTTAATATCATCACTAATCACTAGCTTAACGATTGAATCTCTACTATCATTCCAAATTCTTTCCTCATTAGAATTAAAATCAACCATAAAACCATTTTGCCCATAAGTAATCACCAATACTTTAACATTATTTAAATTAGAAAAGCCTTCTAAATCAACCAAATGACTCGGAACACTTATGGTATTTACTTGTTGACAGTTTTTAAAAGCATTTTTCTGGATAGAAATTATTGAATCTGCAATTTCAATCTCTTCACTATTAGTACAATCTACCGCATTTGAAGCAATAGTAGTAACTGTATGACCATCAATAGAAAAAGGTATACTAATACATTCAGAATCTAAAATTTTATTGTATTTGATTAAAGTGGCTGTATCATCATCATTAATCTTATACTCATACTGACCTGAAGTAATATACTTAGTTCCTATATGTTTAATACTAAAGAAAGCTATTACAACGCATAGTATTAAAATAATTAATAATTTAAATACCTTTTTCATACTATTTTTTTTACAGTCCTACAATCTAGTATAAACTTCTTTTAACTGTTTGACAATAATTTCATACTGCGAGGTGTAGTTAATTAGTTTATCTTTTTCTATTTGAACTTTTTCTTTTGAAGCTTTTAAAAGGAAATTTTCATTACTTAACATCTTATTTGAACGATTAATTTCATTTTCAAGTCTTGCTTTTTCTTTTTCTAATCTTTCTTTTTCTGCTTCATAATCAATCATTTGTGAAGTATCAACAGCTAATTTGCCATTTTCCAAAGGTCTAATTACTAAATCATTTCCTTTAGAATTAGTCCAATTAACTTTGCACAATTTATAAAGCATATTTGCAATTTCTATATCAACTGATAATAATTTATCGTTGTTATCATATATAGTTATATCAAACTCTAATGATGGTTTAACATCATAGTCAACTCTTAAAGTTCTTACTGCTGTTACAATCGAAATAATAGTTTCAACTTCTTCTATGTTTGGCAAAGTTATTTCTCTTACTTTCGGCCAATGAGCAATACAAATAGATTCACTTTTATGTGGTAAAGATAAATATATTCTTTCTGTAACAAATGGCATAAACGGATGTAATAATTTTAATATATCTATTAGTGCTACCAATAAAGTAGATTTGGTAGCTTTTACTACTTTTTCATCTTCTGAATTTAAAGTTGACTTAGAAAATTCAATATACCAATTACAGTAGTCATTCCAAATAAAGTTGTAAAGTTCATTTCCAACCTGAGCAAATTCATATTTATCCATATTTTTATTTACTGAAATTATTGTTTTATTCAATTTATCCAAAATCCATTTATCAATATTGTTTAAATTAGATAAATCAACATCTTCTAAAGACATGTTCTCAATATTCATTTGAACAAATTTGCTGGCATTCCATATTTTGTTGATAAAATTCCAACTAGCTTCAACTTTAGTGTCAGAATATCTTAAATCAGCCCCTGGTGTTGAATTGGTAGTTAGAAAAAATCTTAAAGCATCACTGCCATATTTAATCTTAACATCTTCTGGGTCTACCCCATTACCAAGTGATTTAGACATCTTTCTGCCTTGTTCATCTCTAATTAAGCCATGAATTAAAACATCTCTAAAAGGTCTATTACTAGTCAAATAACGCGCTTGGAAAGCCATTCTAGCAACCCAGAAGAAGATAATATCATAACCAGTGACTAAACAATCAGTTGGATAAAAACGTTTAAAATCTTCACTGTTTTCTGGCCATCCTAATGTCGAAAATGGCCAAAGTGCACTTGAAAACCAGGTGTCCAAAACATCTTCGTCTTGTATATAATTTTCTTTGTCTTTTGGATCTTCCATTTCACAATATACTTCACCAGTTTCTTTATGATACCAAACAGGTATACGATGACCCCACCAAAGTTGTCTTGAAATACACCAGTCCTCAATATTTTCTAACCATTGGATAAATGTTTTTTCAAATCTTTCTGGGTAGAAATTAATCTTTTTTTCTTCAAATTGCTGATACTTTAAAACTTCATCAGCTAATGGTTTCATATTTACAAACCATTGTTTAGATAAATATGGTTCAACAATAACATCGGTTCTTTCCGAATAACCAACATTATGTTCAATATCTTCAATAAATGCTAAATTACCTTCCCCCTTAATTCTTTCCACCAATTTTTCACGACAAACATAGCGATCTAATCCTATATATTCTCCTGCAAGTTCATTCATAGAAGCATCTGGATTAATACAAACTGGTTTTTCAAAACCATACTTTTCACCAATAATAAAGTCATTTGGATCATGAGCTGGAGTACATTTCATAACACCTGTTCCAAATTCCATATCAATATAGCTGTCAGTTATAATAGGTAAATGTTCTTTATTAGCAGGATTAATGACATGTAATCCAACAATATCTTTATATCTTTCATCATCAGGATGAACAACAACACAAACATCACCAAACATTGTTTCTGGTCTAGTAGTAGCAATAGCTATTTTTTGACCTGTTTCAACAACTTCATAGTAAAAATGATACATACTGCTTTTAGTAGATTTATAGATAACTTCAATATTACTTAAAGCTGTTAATGCCTGTGGGTCCCAGTTAATAATTCTCTCACCTTGATAAATCAAGCCTTCTTTATATAAAGTAACAAATGATTTTCGTACCGCTTTACTTAATCCTTCATCCAAGGTAAACCTTTCCCTTGAATAATCTAGTCCAAGTCCCATTGAAGCCCACTGTTTACGAATATGTCCAGCATACTCTTCTTTCCAATTCCAAGCTTGCTCTAAAAACTTTTCTCTTCCAATATCATAACGAGAAATTCCTTGCAGTTTTAATCTTTCGTCAACTTTGGCTTGAGTGGCAATACCAGCATGGTCCATACCAGCCAAATATAAAGTATCAAAACCACACATCCTTTTGTATCTAGTAATAATATCTTGCAAAGTGTTGTCCCAAGAATGTCCTAAATGTAGTTTCCCTGTAACATTTGGCGGAGGAATAACAACACAATAAGGCTTTTTACTTAAGTCACCAGCAGTAAAATAACCTTTTTCTAACCAATCCTCATAAATTTTTTCTTCTACTTTAATGTGGTCATATTTGTTTTCTAGCATATAAATCTCCTTTTAAAATAAAAAGCGCCACCAAAGGACGCTTAACGTGGTACCACCTTATTTACTTCTCAAATACTTTAACGCAGTAATACGGAATTAACTACTTAATTTCATCAATTCAGCTCAAAGTCGACCTTCATTTGTAAACCTTATACTTTTCCACCAAACAAGTATTCTCTATAAATAGTAATACAAACTACTCCTACTTATCTTCGCTATCTTTGATTATAAAAGAAAGATAGAATAAAATCAAGGTTATGTTAAAATTACTATGGAAAGGCTTTATTCATGAAAAAAGAAAGTTTTATATATTTATCAGTTATTGTAGCTGTTAGTCTAATGAGTTATATTGATGCAATAATCCAGCTAGAATATTTCTCTAGAAGTATCTTCAAAATCATTCTGTTTGCTGGAACAATAATTCTATATAGTTTTATTTTTAAAGAAACCATTATTAATGACATTAAATTTAATATTTCAGCATTTAAAAAGATTTTACCTTTTTCAATAGGAGTTTATATCTTAATTATTTCTGCTTATTTTATTTTTAGAAACATTTTTGATTTTTCTCATGTTAAAGATTCGCTGTTATCCTCTGTTGGTATTGGAAAGGATAATTTCATTGCTATATCTTTATATGTTTCCCTATGTAATTCCTTTTTAGAAGAAATTTTTTTTCGTGGATATTGTTTTCTACATTTAAAAACTTTAACTGGCAGAAAAATCGCTTATATATTTTCAAGTTTATTATTTGCTTTATATCATTGCAGTATGATGATTGGTTGGTTTAACATATTTCTTTATTTACTGTTGATTATTTCTTTGTTTATAGCTGGTTTTATCTTTAATTATCTTAATGAAAAATTTGATTCACTCTTTGCTAGTTGGTTTTTCCATATGTTTGCTAACTTTGCGATCAATACAGTTGGTATAATTTTGTTATTCAATTAAAATTTAAAAGTTCTTTATACAATAAAGAATACTTTTAAAAATACTAATAAAATTAATTGAAAATTTAAATTTTAAATATTTAAAGTTAAAAAAAGTAGCCTAAGCTACTTTTTATGCGTTTATTGTATGTTTTAAGACATCTTCCATTGTTTTAACTGGAATGAAATTAATATTCTCTTTTACTTCATCATCAATCTCATCTAAATCCTTCAAGTTATTTTCTGGAAGAATAATATTATGGATATTACTTCTATAAGCAGCCATTGTTTTTTCTCTTAGACCACCAATTGGTAATATATTGCCTCTTAATGTCATCTCACCAGTCATTGCAACATCGTTACTGATAGGTTTATTTGTCAATGATGAAATTATAGCTGTAGTTAAAGTTATACCAGCAGAAGGACCATCTTTTGGTACTGCTCCTTCAGGAACGTGAATTTGCATATCATTTTTTTCGAAGAAATCTTTTTCTATACCAAGTTTATCAGCATTAGCTTTAACATAACCATATGCTATGGTGGCACTTTCCTTCATTACATCACCAAGATTACCAGTAACAACTAAATTACCCTTACCATGATATGAAGTAACTTCTATTGGAAGAATATCACCACCAAATTGTGTATATGCTAAACCTGTAGCAATACCAACTTGTGATTTACTTTCTTTTTTACCAAAATCATAAATCTCTTTACCTAGCCAAGTGTTGATAATTTTCTTAGAAACCTTAACAGACTTTCTTTCACCCTTGGAGATTGATAGAACTGTTTTTCTACATAATGAAGCAATAGTTCTTTCCAACTGTCTTACTCCAGCTTCTCTAGTATAAAATCTAATTAAATAAATAATTTCTTCTTTTCCTAATTTAAATTGAGCTTTAGTTAAACTGTTAGCTTCAAGCTGTTTAGGTATTAAATGATTTCTTGCAATATGGTATTTTTCCTCTTCTGTGTAAGAAGACATTTCAATAACCTCTAATCTATCCCTTAATGCAGCTGGAATAGTTGTAATATTATTGGCAGTAGCAATAAACATTACTTTGCTTAAGTCATATGGTTCTTCCAAATAGTTATCAGAGAACATTGTATTTTGTTCAGGGTCTAAAACTTCAAGCATGGCACTTGCTGGATCACCTTTATAATCCATTCCCATCTTATCTAATTCGTCAATTAAGAAAACTGGGTTGATTGTGCCTGCTCTTTTCATTCCTTGGATAATTCTTCCTGGCATAGAACCTAAATATGTCCTTCTATGTCCTCTAATTTCTGCTTCATCTCTAATACCACCTAAGGAAATTTTGACAAATCTTCTATTAAGAGCTCGAGCAATTGATTTACCAAGTGAAGTCTTACCAACTCCTGGTGGACCATATAAACATAATATTGGAGCTTTTAAACTGCCAGTCATATTTTTAACTGCAATATATTCTAAAATTCTTTCCTTAACTTTCTTTATACCATAATGGTCTTCATCTAAAATTCTAGCGATATCGTTAATATCTTCGTTATCTTCACTCTCTTGCCAGAAAGGTACTTTTTGTAACCAATCTAAATAGTTTCTAATAACACTTGCTTCTGATGAGATTGCAGGCATCATTTCATAACGAGCAATTTCCTCAGCAGCTTTTTCTTTGATGTTTTCTGGATAAGGATTATTGTTGAAATAATCTATTAATGAATCACCATCAGATCCTTTAACAATTCCTTCACCTAATTCTTCTTTAATTGCTTTTAATCTTTCTCGTAAGTAATATTCTCTTTGATTTTCGTCAATGGAATCTTTAATTTTTTCAGAAATTTTGTCATCAATCTCTTTAATTTGTTTATTATATTCAAACTGTTTAAGTAATAGTAATAATCTCTCATTGACATCTATTGTTTCTAACATTTCTTGCCTTGTTGCTAAAGGCATAGGTAAATACTGACCAAATTGATCAGCTACAGCTGATGCTGGGATACCCGAAGCAAATTGTGCCATCATTTCTTTTGGTAAAGACTTGATATTTGATGCGAAACTTTCAAATTCAGCCATTACTTTTTGAATTAAAACCAATTGTTGTTGGGCATCAGAATTAATATCATCTTCAACACTAATATTAGCTATAAAGACATTACCATTAAAAGTAATCGTATTAGCTCTAGCTCTTGCTAAGCCTTTAAACTTAATCTTATAAGCTCCTCTATCTTTCCTTATATTCTCAATATGACATAAAGTTCCATATCTATACATATCTTCACTGGTAGGATTGTCAATCAAAATATCTTTTTGACTAACAAGCCATAGCAAAGAATCTGAATTTGTTTGAGCTAATTTAAAAGCTTTAATACTTATTTCTCTTCCCACATCAATAACAACTTCTTGATTAGGAAAAATTACGACACCTCTAGTACATATAACTGGATAATCTACGTTTTGGTAGATATCTGCATAAATACTCATAATACACTCCTTTCTGATGGAATGTTTATTAATTATTCAGCTTTATTACCTTTTAATGCTTCTAATGTCTTTTTCATCTTTACATCTTCAGCTAAATATTCAGCAGGAATATACTGTTTAATTTGTTCAACTTCCATCTGATATTGTTCAGACATAGTCTTGTATTCTTCTTCTAATTCTTCTTGAGATACTGAAATACCTAAATCAGTTCCGATCGCTTCTAATACTAATCTAACTTTAACTTTCTTTTCAGCTTCATCTCTTAAGTTTAGTTTAAAATCTTCTTGATTTGTTCCAGTAATTTGGAAATACATATCAATTGAAATTCCTTGTGCTTGTAATCTTTGAACATATTGATTGTAAGTATCTTCAACTTCTGAATCAATCATCGCTGTTGGAATTTCAACTTCACAAGCCTCACAAATATCATCCAATAAAGTATTGGTTGCTTCTTCTTGAGCTTCTTTAAGTTTTCTTTCTCTAATATCATTTCTGATATGTTTTTCTAATTCATCAATAGTTTTTACATTTTCAATTTCTAATTCTTCAACAAATTCATCATCAAGTTTTGGTAACTTTTTAACTTTAATACCTTCTACTTTTACTTTGAATATTGCTGGTTTTCCAGCTACATCAGCTGCATATTCTTTAGGAAAAGTAACTTCGATATCTTTTTCTTCTCCCGTTACCATTCCAATTATTTGTTCTTCAAAACCTGGAATAAAAGAGCCCGAACCAATTTCTAATGGATATTCTGTTCCTTTTCCACCTTCAAATGCTTCACCGTCAATAAATCCTTCAAAATCAATTACTGCGATATCGCCATTTTCAACTTTCCCTTCTTCTTTTAAAACTTCAATAGAATTGCTTTGTTGTAATTTAGCGATTTCTTCTTCAACCATTTTTTTAGTAACTGTTACTTTAGCAGGTTTGTATTCAACAGCTTTATAATCTTTAAGTTTAACTTCAGGATATACTGTTAATAAAAACTTTAGTGTTACTTCATCAGAAGTCATTGATTGAACATCTAATGCTGGTCTAGCTACTAATTTAATATCTTTATATTCATTTAATCCAAACTCTAGAGCTTCTTGGGCAATTAAATCAACTGCATCATACCAAATAGATTGTTCATTAACTACCTGTCTAACTTTAGCTTCGGGAGCTTTACCTTTTCTAAAGCCTGGAATTTCAATATCATTTTTAATTTTGTTATAGGCTTTCTTTTGCGCTTGTTGCCACTTTTCTCCTGTTACTGTAACTAATAACTCAGCGCTACTATTTTCTTTTAATTCATATACTGCTTTCATACTTTTCTCCTTTTGACACAGAGTTAATTATATAAATTTTACCAACTTATTTCAACTAAAAGGTAAAATCCTTCAACATTTTTTCATCTATTTGATGTTTTTCAAAAAATAATTCTAAACCTTCTTCATCTTGATACGCTTTATATACGTAAGCAACTATACTATAAGTAATTTGATTTATTTCTTCATCTTTAATCAAAAATGGGTAAGAATCATAAATAACGTTAATTAATACCATTTGACATTGTTGCAAAAAAGAAGGATTACTTTCAATAATCTGCTCTAGTTTTTTACTAATCACACCAAAGTTTTTTTGTGCTAATGGTGAAGGTATTTGAGAAGGAATAATTGAATATACTTGATTATCAATTGTAAAATTAATAATATTACTTATTTGTTGAATTTGTAATTGTTCTATTAATAATGATTTAAGTACTCTATTAACAGAATTATCAACTAATAAATCTTTTATCACCTCTAGATAGTTTCTAATATTGGCCATTGATAATGTTTCTAAAGCTTTATAAGCTTTCTTATTACCAAGTTTTAAACATTGATAAACTTCTTCTGGTGAAAGTAATTCACTTTTCTTTTCATCAGATAAGTTAAATTTACATATATCATGTAATTGTTGCAACTTCATCAGTACATCTTGTGGTACATAAGGCATCGATAGTTCTTCTTCAATTAGCTTATTTGCACTAACAAAATCATTACTTTCAATTAACTTTTCAATGTGATTCACAATAGTCTGATAATAATTGATAGTCATAAACTTACCTCTCATATATATTATACACTGCAAATTAGCACTGTCAAGGTCTGTCTGCTAATTGTGGTTGACTTATTTAAAAAATACTTTATATTTATATTAGGTGATGAATATGAAAAAAGTAATTATTGGTTTAGTTTTAGCGCTATTATTTGTTTCATTAGGAGTTTTCTCAACTGTTACATATATAAATAACAAAGAAGGAAACACCAGTATTGATATAGCTGTTATTGAGGAAAAAGTTAATTCGATTGCTGAACTTTCAACAGTCGAATATTATTACACTACTCTAGCTAAATATGAAAATTATAAAGATTTCTATGGCTGGAAAATTCCGTTAACAACAACAAAGTTTTTCATTACTTATGATGGAATAATTAAAGCAGGAATTGATTTATCTAAAGTAAAAATCTCAGTAGTTGGTAAAACTGTACTAATTGAAATACCTAAAGCCACAGTTTTATCTCATGAAGTAAAATACGATACAATGCAAATTATTGATGAAACTTATTCGATCTTTAATCGCATTACAATTACTGACTATAATAATTTCATGTTAAATGAAGCTAAAACAATGGTAACTAAAGCTGCTAATGATGGTTTATTTCAAAAAGCACAACAAAATGCAATCAGGATTATTCAAGATTTAGTTGAACCATTAATACCAGAAAATTATGATTACTCAATTAGATTTAGATAAAACTTTTTAATTTTCAACTAAAAAGAAGCGATTTTACAATATAAATTTTGATATGATTCATGTAAAATTTCGCTTCTTTTTTTGTTGTCTCAATTGATAGAGTTATTCTTCTAATCTTTTTTGTTGACGATATGCTTCTTTCCTTTCAGATTCCGTTAAATACTTCTTTCTTAAACGAATAGCATCAGGTGTAACTTCAACAAGTTCATCATCACCAATAAACTCTAAAGCATATTCTAAGGTTAACTGAATTGGTGGAGTTAATATCATAGCGTCATCATGACCTGTGCTTCTGACAGCGGTCATTGTTTTATTTTTGGTTGGATTTACTGGCATATCCATATCTCTCGAGCAAAAACCAACTATCATACCTTCATAAACCTCGGTAGCAGGTCCGATAAAGAATGATCCTCTTTCTTGTAAGTTATAAATAGAATATTTCATTGCCACACCAGTGGCATTAGAAATCATAACTCCATTATTTCGGGTATTTATTTCTCCTTGATATGGTTCATAGGCTTCAAATGATCTAATTAATATTCCTTCACCTCTGGTAAAGTTAATAAAATCGCTTCTAAATCCAATTAGTGCTCTAGTGGAAACTTTAAAAGTAATAGTTACATAATTGTTTCTTTCAACTAAATCTATCATTTTGCCATTTCTTAAACTTAATTTTGAAATACAAACTCCTTGGTATTCTATTGGAACTTCACAGATTACTTTTTCAACTGGTTCATATCTTTTACCATCAATATATTTGTATATTACTTGTGGTTTAGAAATAGCTAATTCATAACCTTCTCTTCTCATGTTTTCAATTAAAATCGTTAAACCTAACTCTCCTCGACCACTAACTTTAAAAGTATCAGTAGAGTCAGTTTCTTCAACTTTTAGACCCACATTGACTTCAAGTTCTCTTTCTAGTCTTTCCTTTATATTTCTACTAGTAACATACTTTCCACTTCTTCCAGCAAATGGAGAGGTATTAACAATAAAGTTCATACTCAAAGTAGGTTCATCAATATGAATCGGAGGTAATGGATTGATATAATCTTTATCACATATCGTTTCACCAATACTTAAATCAGAAATTCCAGCAATTATAACAATATCGCCAGAATATGCTTCGGATATATTTTTTCTTTTAATTCCCTCATAATTGTATAATTTTGAAATTGTACATCTATGTTGTGAACCATCATTTTTACATAAAACAACTTGTTCGCCAACTTTTATTGTTCCTTTATAAACTCGACCAATACCAAGTCGTCCAATATATTCATCATAATTCAAATTTGAAATTTGCATTTGAAGAGGTTTTTCATCTAAATCTGGATAACATTCAGTATGTTTAATAATCGTTTCAAACAAAGGAATTATATCTTCATTTTCATCATTTATGTTATATCTAACAATTCCTTCTTTAGCTATTCCATAAAGAATCGGAAATTCAATTTGTTCTTCATTAGCCTCTAAATCAAAGAATAAATCATAAACTAAGGATACTACTTCTTCAATTCTGGCGTCTTTTTTATCAATTTTATTAATTAATAAAATAGGTTTTAAACCTAATTCTAAAGATTTTTGTAAAACAAAACGAGTTTGTGGCATTGGTCCTTCTGATGAATCTACAAGCAAAATAACAGTATCAACTGTTTTAATGATACGTTCAACTTCGCTTGAAAAATCAGCATGACCTGGTGTATCAACAATATTGATTTTATAGTCTTTATAAAATACTGAACAGTTTTTAGAATAAATAGTTATTCCTCTTTCTTTTTCCAGATCATCAGAATCCATCACTCGATTTACAATATCTTCATTTTTGCCAAAAGCTCCAGACTGTTTTAAAAATGCATCAACTAAAGTTGATTTTCCAGCATCAACATGAGCTATGACTGCTATATTTATAATCTTTTGTTTTTTCATAGGATTTACTTCCTTTCAAATTAACAATTTAACATAATTAAAGAAACTTTCTTATTACTTCATATTCTTTGTTTTCATAAATCTTTATTATCATATAACCAATATCACTGCGATCACGGTTATAATATAAAGATCCTGGATTTAACAACCTTATACCATCAACATAATCATCATCATACATATGAGTGTGACCATACAAAACGATATCACAATCATTTTCTTTAGCCAAATTAGCCAATCTATTTTTTAGGTTAAATCCAGATTGGCGATGAGAATGAATCAAAAAAAATCTCAAACCACCAATTTCTGTAACAAGTTTATCAGGCAAATCAAAATAATCATTATTTCCCTTTATAATTACTAAACCATCAAAAATATCTGGCCAATCACAAACATCACCCAGATGGAACATATAGTGAGCATCGCTTTCTTTTTGCATGACAAAGTAGACATTTCCACTATAACCATGTGAATCGCTCATTACAACAACCTTGATATAATTCACCATAAAAGTATATAACTATCTTTTTATATTTTCAACATAAACTGTATTGCAAGAAAAGTTTTCAGCATTTTTTATTTTACTCTTTTAACCAGCATATGATAAGCAATCATTTAATGTCATTTCAATAGCTTCATAAGTAATAATATAATCACCATTGTCTAATTGTACTTTACTTATAGATATTGTTATTGGAACATTATCGTTGTATAAAAGCGTTGATATTCCATAAACGTCTTGCTGTAAATCGCTATAACTAGAATGAGCAAGATTTATAGCATAATCAAATACTTTGCTCATGTTTTCATTGCTTACAATTACCGCAAATCCTGAAGTATCACCATTTTCATAAGCTCCAGTGAATACTATATAATCATCTGCAACATCATAAATTTCATCTGGCAAGTAATCTCTAGTCGCACTTGTTATTTCTTTAATCTTTTGATAATTTTCAATTAAAACATCTCCTAATTCCGTAGTTTTTAATTCTTTTTGTTTAACTTCTGGCTTATTTTTATCCCCACAGCCAGTAAATCCGAAAATTAACGCAACAACTAATAATACTTTTAATACTTTTTTCATTTAATAAGTTCTCCTTAATTTTTATTTTACTGTCATAACAATATAAGATATCCAGATGATTAACATTACCATCTCCAACCATACACTATTTTTTATTCTTTTATCAATTGATTTGCTTAATATAAAATAAAAACCTAATGGTATAAAACAGGCAATACTGACATAAATATATAAATTTTCAAGAATAAATCTTTTTCTTTTTTCTTCATTACTTACTTTTGTTTTATCATATTTAAAAGAAGATATCCAAAACTTTGAAGCTGCTACCGCAAGAAGTAAACTTATGGCAAATCCAGAAATAATTATCCAAAACTTATGTGGAATATCAGCTCTAACTAAAGAAAGAGATAATGTCTCAATAAATAAAGCAATCATCCATATAATTATACTTAAAACCTTTTTAAACATTATCTTTCCTTTTTAAAAAATTCATACACTGCTTGACCACTCTTTCTTCCAATAACTTCAGATAATTGATCAAGACTTGCTTCCTTAATCTTATTGACTGTTTTAAAGTGAGACAATAATTTCTGTTTTCTTTTAAGACCAATATTTTCAATTTCATCTAGTATTGATTCCTTAAATTTCTTCTCTCTTAAACGTTTATGATAAGAAATCGCAAAACGGTGAACTTCATCTTGCATATTAATCAATAAATAGAATAATTCACTTTCCCTGTCGATATCATATGCTTCAAATCTATCATTAATTAATGTAGATGTTTGATGTTTTTCGTTTTTCGCTAAACCAAGTAAACAAATTGAAGAAATCTCTAATGCTTCTAATATTTCTTTGGCAGCAGTAATTTGATTTTTACCTCCATCAACAATAATAATATCAGGAAAAATTGTTTTATTCTTTTTAGCATTAAATAAACGACGATAAATAATTTCTTGCATATTCGCAAAATCATTGTTTTTATTAGATACTTTATATAATCTATAATCTTTCTTTGAAGCAATACCATCAACAAAAACTACTTGTGCTCCTACCGCTGACTTACCAGCAGTATGAGAAATATCAAATAACTCGATTCTATTTGTATTACATTGTATTAAAGCGCTTAATTGTTCTAAAGCTATTTCATTTAATGCTTCTTGTTTGTTAACAACTTCAAAGTTTTGATCTAAATTAATTTTAGCGTTTTCAATAGCTAACTCAATCAATTTTTTCTTTTCTCCTCTTTGAGGTTGAATTATCTTTGTTTCTAAAACTTCATTTAAAGCATTTAAATTCAGTCCATAAGGCAATATAAGCTCTTTTGGTACACGATTTAATTGATAGTATTGAACTATATATGATATAAAAGTCTCTTCTACATCGTCGTATATTGGCTTCAAAATTTGATGTTTATGTAATAATTTGCCTTTATTATATAATAATCCAATAATTGAAACATACCCTTTATCAATATAATAGGCAAATACATCAGTGCTTTTTTCTAAATCTATTTGCATATAGTTTTCAGCAGTAACATGTTCAATTGATTCTAAAAGAGTTTGCATCTCATCAGCTTTTTCAAATAATAATTTTTCAGCAAATGCATCTCTTTTTTTTATTAACTCTTTAACTACCTTTTTGGTATTTCCATTTAAAAAAGAAGTAATTTCAGCAGTCATTTCTTCATATATTTTAGAATCTATTTCAAATTCACAAGGACCTAGACACAATCCAATATGATAATACAAGCATACTTTACTGCCCATATTTTTACATTTTCTTAATGGATAAATCTTTTCAATTAAACTTAGTAATTCTCTAGCATAACCTACATTAGGATAAGGACCAAAATACTTAGCGTTTTTCATTCTTTTAGTATCTCTAACTAGTTTAAATGTTGGATATTTTTCGTTAGTTAATCTTAAGTATGGATATGAACTATCATCCATAAACATTACATTGAAACGAGGTTTATGATGTTTGATTAGATTGTATTCCAAGATTAAAGCTTCTTTTTCAGAGTTAGTAACTATATAATCAAAATCAACAATGTTGTTTATTAATTTTGTTGTTTTATTATCGTGAGAACTTCCCCTAAAATAAGAATTTACTCTATTTTTAAGTTTTTTAGCTTTACCTACATATATTACTTGACCATTTTTATCTTTCATTAAATAACAACCTGGTTCCATAGGTAAAGTAAGTAATTTTTCTTTAATCATAAACTATTCCTTAAAATAAACTATTGTAGCCCCGCTTGAACCTTCCAAAGCACTACCGTGTTCATAACGTTTTATAAATTTATTTTTCTTTAATTTTTCCCAAACTGCATTACGCAATGCCCCAGTGCCATAACCATGAATAATTCTAACAAAAGGTACATTAGCTATTAATGCTTCATCTAAATATTTATCTAATGAATCAATTGCTTCATCTACTCTAAGACCTATCAGATTCAACTCCATTGAAAACTGTCTTGATGATTTAACACTAGTTTTAACTTCTTTAAGTTTCTTCTGTTTAGGAGCATTAGTTTTAACTACCCCAGCTAAACTGGCTCTAATTTTAATGCCTGATGAATCTATTAAGACATTTTTCCTATCCATAGAAATAACTTGACCTTTTTGATTGGTTAATTTGACCTTAACATAATCTCCGATTTCAATTTCTCCATCCAATATTTCTTCTTCCTCTTCAATTTCAACAATTTGATTTAATTGATGTTTTAATTTAGCTACCTCATTTATCTGATAATTTTTTTGTTGTTTAAGTTGTTTGATAATTTCTTCAGATTGAACTTTAGCATCTGTAACAATATTTAAAGCCTCGTTTTTGGCATTTTCAAGGATTTTTTCTTTTTCTAACTCTAAATTTTCTTTTACATCATTTATTAATTCTTTTTGCTGTTTAAGCGATTGTTCTTTAACTTGTAATTGTTCTTGTTTTTGTCTTACAACTTCTAATTGACTTTGCAATTTTTCAATTAGTGTATCATCAATATTAGATTGTTGTTTTTTATATTCATAGGCTAAATTAATTATTTCATCATTGATACCAAATCTTTTGGCTGTTTCAATAGCGTTTGAAGAGCCAATTGAGTTTTCAATATACCTAAATGTTGGTTTTAAATTTTCTTGGTCAAATTCAACAGATGAAAGCATTATATTTTCATGACTTTTTGCATATGCTTTTAATTTAGAAAAATGAGTAGTCGCTACTACATAAATATTTTTTCTTCTAAAATATTCTAGTACTGCACTAGCGAAAGCTTGGCCTTCATTTGGGTCGGTTGAACCACCTAATTCATCTAATATTACTAAACTCTTTGGCGTAGCCTTTTCGCAAATTTTAGAAATATTACTTATATGTGATGAAAATGTTGATAAATCAGCATTAATTGATTGACCATCTCCAATATCATAAAAAATATTGTCAAAAATAGGAATCTTAGCTTCTTTTGCTGGAAGGGGAAGTGCTGATAAAAACAACAATGAAAATAATCCTATTACTTTTAATGACACAGTTTTTCCACCAGTATTAGGTCCAGTGATTAATACTGTTTTTACTGGACTTATTATTCTATAATCATTAGCAACTACCTTTTTTGGGTCAATTAATGGGTGTCTGGCTTTTATTAAAATTAAATCTTTTGCTGAAATTTCACCAACTGTGCCATCTACCTCTTTTGCCCATTGCGCTTTAGCAAATAAAGCATCTAGCAAACCTAAAGTATTTACATTTGCTAAATAACCATCTCCATCATTTTTTATTAATTGAGAAAGTTCAAATAATATTCTAGCTATTTCTTGTTTTTCTTCTTCAATCAATTGCAATAGCTGATTATTTAGCCCTATAAAAGCATTCGGCTCAATATAAGTTGCTCCACCAGATGAAGATGATCCATACTGTAAACCTTCAATAGTATTTTTATATGAATTTTTTACCAATATTACACTTCTACCATTTCTATAAGCAACTATATTGTCTTGTAACATCGATTGATTCTTACTGATATATTCATTCAATTTACTAGCAATAGTCTTCTGCAAACTCTTAGTTTTTCTTCTAATAGATGATAGATTACTAGAAGCATTATCATATATATCTCCTGAATATGAAATACATTTATTAATCGTTGTTGCAGTAGTTTCAAAAGCAGTTAAAGAATCTACAAGTTCCTTAACTAAATCTTTTTGACAATCACAACCAGAAATATACTTGCTTATTTGATTAATTCCATAAGCTTGTGAAGCTATTCTGGTTAAATCTAGTGGACTTAAAGTAACATCTTTCATCGCTAAAGAAACTTCATGAGATACATCATATATCCCAGCAAAAGGCATAGTACCATAAGAAATTACCATGCCTATTGCTTGTTTTAGTCTTCCATTTTCTCTTTCAACCACTAACTTATTAAAACTTGGTTGTGTATTTTCAATAATCTGATGGCCTAAAGAGAAAGAAGTATATTTTGTTATTAATTGTTTTACTTCATCAAACTGTAAACCATCATATTTTTCGTTCATTTTACTCTCCTGGATTGATTATTTTATTTAATTTTTCGACATCGATGCCATAATTAATTAAAAATTCATAAATATCTTCACTTGAAATCGAAGAACTTTCTAACCATTCAATAATACTTTTAATGTCTTCTACATCCAAAGATAATGGATCAGAAATCATTTTTTGAATTGCGACATTTTCTTTAAATGATTTAGATAAGATATTTGTCACTTTTTCGGTTATTTTATTTGTGTATTTTAAAACAGATTTGTCAATTATGTCTTTTCCATTTGTAAAAATTGCTGTATTAAGTAGAAATGTTATTAAAATTACTACAATAAAAGATGGTATTAAGGCAAATAAAGCGCCTAATATACTATTGAATTGTTTTATTATTGGAAATTCTAAAACTACCTTAAATAACGGTTTAATAATAGCGATTAACACCACACCAACTAAGAAAATAATTAGAAACCAAACTAAAATATTTATTTTTTCATAAAATACATCAGCTAATTGCGTGTCTTGAAATGGTGCAAATTTTTTTGGAAATACTTTAATTAAATCCGAAAAACCTGGGGCTAAAATCCAACTTAATAAGATGACAGCTAAAATTCCAATAGTTTTAATAATTTGCCATAAAAAACCTCTTATATATCCAATAATCATTGATATAACTAAGAATGCAATTACACCAATATTTATAAATAATACACTGTTACTTGATAATGTCATAAATATCACTCCTTGTTGTTAAATTATAACACAGTAGTAATAATTTGAAAATTGAACTTTTTCATATTATTATATTGCTATGAAGACTTATACTTTTAATGCTGATGAAAAACTTATTAATGAAATAACTTCTTACTTCCATAAAGAAGATTTTTGTGAAGTTGGAGATTATATGCTTTATAAAATCAGCAGAAAAAACCTCTCGATAATAATTTACACATCAAATAAAGTGGTCATTCAAGGTAAAGATGCTGACATTTATTTTGAAATGTTCAAACCTATCGATAATATAATTCTACCTCAAGCTGGAAGTGATGAGGTTGGTACTGGTGATTTTTTCGGTCCTATTTGTGTTTGTGCAGCTTTTATTGATGAGCAAACTTTTGATAAAATTTATGACTTAAATCTAACTGATTCAAAGCAACTAAATGATGAATATATTCTTAAAGTTGCTCCAACACTTATTAAAAAAGTTAAGCATTCTCTTTTAATCTTAGATAATGAAAAATACAATCAAGTGATTAAAGAAAATAATATGAATGTAATAAAAGCTAAACTACATAATCAAGCTTATATCAACTTACAAAAAAAGATAAAAAAACTACCAGAATTAATAATTATCGATGATTTTTGTGGTGAAGATAAATACTATCAATACTTAAAAGGTGAAAAATCAATAAAAAATATTACTTTTGAAACTAAAGCGGAAAGTAAATACCTATCGGTTGCTATTGCCTCTATGATTTCTAGATATGCTTTTTTAACTAAAATGAGTGAATTATCAAGTAAATATAGGATGACTTTTCCTAAAGGGGCAAGTAACTTAGTAGATGAGTTTACCAAAACTTTTGTTGAAAAATATGGTACTGATGAATTGAAAAAAGTCGCTAAAATAAACTTTAAAAATGCTAAAAGAATTTAATCTTCAAGCATTTTTTTCATTTTTAACACTTTCTTTTCTATTTTTAACCTGTCAGGATGTTCATTGTTTAAGTCATTTAAAATTTTGTTTAACTTATTAATTTGTTTTTTATAACAATCGATAAATGTTTCAGACTTTTCTTTTAACAGATATGGTCCAAACATTATTTGTTCTTCATTAAGCTTCATCTTACCGTTTTCAATAACTAATATTTCATAATATTTATATTCATAAATCATTCTTTCAGCAACTATTTTGAAATCATTATCAGATAACCATTTTCTTAATAAAGAAACATTTTGATTTACTTGAATTATAATCTGTTTGCAGTTTTTAAAATAATCCAATGAGTCTAAAATAATATTTTTAACTGTTAAATATCCCATCCCCGCTAAAACAGCAACATCAGTCTGAATATTGACTTCTTTTAGTCCATCAGATAAAACAAAAAGGATATTATTATAATTTTCCAAATTTTTTCTAGCATTGTTTAATGGACCTTCTTTATTATCACTACAAATTATTAAATTTTTATTACCGTTTTCTCTAGCTAAAAGAGCTAAATATCCATGATCACAACCAATATCAACAAAGGAGTATTCTTTTTTTATTAATTTAGCAATTTCTCTAATTCTCTTACTTATCATAATCTTCCTTTAACATTTCTCTAATTTCCTTTAGTGATTTGTCATACCTTTTCTTTACTGCTTGTTTACTAATACCTAGCATCTTACCTATTTGCTCAAAAGTATGTTCAACACCATCTTCTATTCCTAAATATTTTTTTAATATAAATTGATTTCTTTCATCTTTCAATTCTTTAATAATATCATTGGCTATATTGATATGAATTGATTTATATCTACTATCGTAGTAATAATCAATAACACTGAGTTTTTCTTCTTCACTGCCATATTGTTCAAGAGGAATAAAAGTTAAATCTCTTTTTTTAATTTCTCTTATTTTATCCAAAGAATAACCTGTATGTTTTGATAGCTCTTGATCTGATATAGCTCTTTGATATTTATTTTCTAATTTGGATATTTTTTTATTTAATTTATTAAGTTCTTTGTAATCATCTCTAGATAATTTAATCAATTTATAATTCTGGAAAAATTCAACAATATACTTTTTAATACTATAAGAAGCATAGGTCGAAAACCTAAATCCTTTTTTATAATCAAAGGTTTTTAAGGCTTTCATTAATCCATAACTTCCCTGCTGAAATAATTCTTCTAGTAAAAATGGATCATTGGTATAATTTCTGGCAATAAAGTAAACATATTTTAAGTTATGTAATACAATTTTTTCAACAACTGATTTATCGCCATTATTTAGTTTTTCAAATAATTTTTGTTCTTCTTTTTTTTCTAAACTAACGACATTTGTAAAGAACTTGCAATTATAATAATTATTTTCTTCAATAGTAAAATTATCATCTAAATCATTTTTAAGATAATCATTTGTGTTTATAGTATTTAATGACTTTGTTTTTAAATTGCTCATAGTGATATTTTAACATAAAAAGTATACTGAATATCTTCAATATACTTTTTTCTATAATTAATTATTCTATATTTTATCAACAAAATCTTTTAAACGATTACTTTTAGATCTAGATCTTAGTTTTCGAATAGCCTTAGCTTCAATTTGTCTAATTCTTTCACGAGTAACATTAAATTCTTTTCCTACTTCTTCTAACGTTCTTGTTTTACCATCAATTAATCCAAATCTTAATTCTAAAACATTTTTTTCTCTATCAGTTAAGGTTGATAAAACTGCATTAATCTCATCTTTTAGTAGTTCTCTACTTGCAAACTCTTCTGGTGAAATTGCTTGCTTATCTTCGATAAAGTCACCTAGATGGGAATCATCTTCTTCACCAATAGGTGATTCTAGTGAAACAGGTTCTAGAGCAATTCTTTGAATCTCTCTAACTCTATCAGCAGTCATATTATTTCCCATCTTTTCAGCGATTTCCTCAGCAGTAGCTTCTCTACCCAATTCCTGAACTAACTGTCTAGAAATTCTTGTTAATTTGTTGATTGTTTCAACCATATGAACTGGGATTCTAATTGTTCTAGCTTGATCAGCAATAGCTCTTGTAATTGCTTGTCTTATCCACCAAGTAGCATAAGTAGAAAACTTAAATCCTTTAGTATGATCAAATTTTTCAACTGCTTTAACTAATCCTAAGTTTCCTTCTTGAATTAAATCTAAAAACAATAGTCCTCTACCAACATATTTTTTGGCAATTGCTACAACTAAGCGTAAATTTGCAGTAATGAGCTCATCTTTTGCGACTTCATCACCTTCCTTAATTCTGGCAGCAATCTCTCTTTCTTCATGAGCTTTTAAAAGAGGAACTACTCCTATTTCCTTTAAATACATCTTTACAGGATCATTAGTTTTAATAGACGAAATATCTGCATAAACACGATAAAGTTCTTTTTCATTATCTTCATCATCCTCTTCATCTTCGTCCAAATCAAGATTTTCAATATCTTCTTCATCAATATCTTCTTCATCAGATAAAAGAATATCATCATCGTCAAGCTCATCATCTAAAATTACACCATTATCTTTAGTCCATTGTAAAAAATCATCGATTTCATCTTCTGTTAAATTAAGGTGCTCAATTTCTTTTAAAACCTCATCTTGAGTAATATCTTCTTCATCACTAGTCTTTTTTAGTAACTCATTTTTAATTGTTTCTAAATCTTTTTTCGCCATAAAACTACCTCCTATTTTTTCTTAATTCATTTAGTCTTCTTTGAAGTTCTACTACTTCAGTAGCAACTTTCATTTGCATATTTTCATCTGAATAATTATCCATTCTAGCTTGTAATTTTTCTAATTGTAACTCTATTTCATATTCTTTAACTTTGTCAATTGAATCTAATAAAAGTATTTCATCTTCATCTTCACAATGAGTTTTATCTGATTCTATTTCACAAAGTAAACTGATTAATTGAGAATCATCAATTTCAGCTAACAGTTCTCCTAATTTTATATATTGATTTTGATCATAAAAATTTATTATCGATTTAGCAATATCATCAAACTGTTTGTTAGGTAAATATCCTAATTGATTTTTATAAATATTAATGTTGTTAGCTGAGAATAATAATTGTTTTAAAATTATTTTTTGGGCAATTTCAATTCCACTTTGTAAACTAGAAGTTGGTCTTGATATTCGTTGTGTTTCTTTTTTTGTTTCATTACCAATAATACCTGAAGCTAACTGAGCAACATTAAAACCAGTTAGTTCAGCCAATTTATTTATATAACTCTGTTTGTCAAAATTATTCTTAACTTTTTTTATTTCTTCCAAAACTTTAAAAGTGTATTCTCTTTTAGCAGTATAATTATCTAAATCATAAGATAACTTATAATGTTCAATAATAAACTCTACCCAAGTTTTAGGTTTTAAAATCATTTCAGAAAGACGTTTAGTTCCATATTTGTTGATAATCTCGTCTGGATCATACTTTGTGTCATTATTTAATACCAATACATCAAAACCTTCTTGTAAACAATCTTTTCCAGTCTTTAAGATTGCTGATTGGCCAGCATTATCTCCATCAAAAGCTAATAGAATATTATTAGTAAACCTTTTAATCGCTAATAGTTGATTTTTAGTTGTGTTAGTTCCCATTGAACAAACTGTATTTTGAAATCCTATTTTATCAAAGGCTATTACATCCATAGGTCCTTCAGCTAAAATTACAAATTTAGTTTCTCTAATTTTTTCTTTTGCTCGATGCAAATTAAACACGACATTGCTCTTTCTAAAAATAGGAGTATCAGTAGAATTGATGTATTTTATATCGACTTTAGGGTCAATGCTTCGAGCTGTAAAACCTATTGGATTACCATTAACATCACTGATTGGAATCATAATACGATTAAAAAAGACATCTCTAACGCCATTATTAGTTAATCTAGCAAGGCTAGCAGCTATTATATCGTTATCCTTATAGCCTTTTTTTGATAAAAATGAATACAATTTATCTTCTTTTGGATTATAACCAATTTGAAATCTTTCTATTATTGTGTTATCTATATTTCTTTTATTTAAATATTCTTTGTATAATAGACCTTCTTTTGAGTTTAGTTCATACTGGCAATAATTAACAGCTTCCCTCATTATTTTATGAGTAATAGTTTCTTCAAATGTATCAATTTTAGTATCACCAAAATCATATTGATAGCCAACCATATCAGCTACTAGTTTTACTGCTTCAACATAACTTAAGTGTTTATATTTCATTACAAAACTAAAAACATCTCCTGAACTTTTATTTTCTGGTGGACAAGAAAAGCATTTGAAAATTTGTTTATCTACAGAAATATGTAATGAAGGATTATTATCATCATGAAAAGGACAATATGCTACATAATTGTTTCCTTTTTTGATAACTTGAATAAAGTTGCCAATAATATCTTGTATTGGTGCTTTATTTTTTATTTCACTAATTATTTCTTTAGGTATTCTCATCTATTCTCCTAATACTTTATATATTCAGCAATATATTTTTCTAAATCTTCAATCTTAACAATTTCTTGTTTCATTGTATCTCTATTTCTGACGGTAACTGTTCCATTAGGTTCAGTATCAAAGTCAATTGTAATGCATAAAGGCGTACCAATAGCATCTTGTCTTCGATAACGTTTACCGATAGAGCCAGTTTCATCATACTGCACATCAAAAGACTTAGCCAAATTCTTGTAAATTTCAAACGCTTGGTCTGATAACTTTTTACTCAGCGGTAAAACTGCTGCTTTAATTGGGGCAAGCGCTGGATGAAAATGCATTACTATTCTAATATCTTCTTTTTCGTCAGTGCCAATATTTTCTTCTTCATAAGAATTGCAAACAAAGGCTAAAAACAGTCTTTCTACACCTACAGATGGTTCAACACAATATGGGACAAATTTTTCATTTGTAAATGGATCAAAATAGCTTAAATCAGCTTTCGAATGGTCCATATGTTGTTTTAAATCATAATCAGTTCTATTAGCGATACCCCAGACTTCCCCCCAACCAAATGGGAAATTAAACTCAATATCACAAGTTCCTTTGGAATAAAATGCTAATTCTTCAGGAGTATGATCTCTAAAACGCATATTCTCTTCTTTTAAACCCAAATCTTTTAACCAATCTAAGCAAAATTGCTTCCAATATATATACCACTGGTCATCATCACCAGGAGCACAGAAAAATTCCAATTCCATTTGTTCAAATTCTCTTGTTCTAAAGATAAAGTTACCTGGGGTTATTTCATTTCTAAAGGCTTTTCCAATTTGGCCAATACCAAATGGTAATTTCTTTCTCATTGATCTTTGGACATTTCTAAAGTTTACAAACATACCTTGAGCTGTTTCTGGACGTAAATATATTGTACTTTGATTGTCTTCAACAACTCCCTGAAAAGTTTTAAACATTAAATTAAATTTTCTAATATCTGTCCAGTCCAATTGTCCACAATTTGGACAAACAATCTTATGTTCATTTATATAATTAACCATGTCATCATTTTTCATTGATTCAACAGCAACTTTTTCTTTTGCTTGGTTTTCTATAAGTTGGTCTGCTCTATATCTAGTTTTACATTTTTTACAGTCAATTAAAGGATCTGAAAAGTTTGCTACATGTCCTGTAGCAACCCAAACTTCTGGATTCATTAAAATTGCTGCTTGAATACCTTCGTTATTAGTATCCTCTTGAATGAACTTTTTCCACCAGGCATTCTTAATATTCTTCTTTAAATTCATGCCTAATGGACCATAATCCCAAGTATTTGATAACCCCCCATAAATTTCAGAACCCTGATAAACAAATCCTGATATTCTTAAGTGATTAACAATTTGTTCAAATGTATATTTTGACATTAATATTACCTCTTTTCTATGCCTTCACTATAATATATACGTTTATCTAAAATAAAAGTAAACCTAGTTATTTAAATTTATTAAACTTTGATAGCTTTTTAAATAAATACCTGAGTAATTAATTAAAATCTGCATTAACATATCAGTTAATTTAAAATCATTTAAGTTCAAAGTTAATAGTGTATCATAAACATCAAATGATGCTTTATTAATGATTCTGAAGTTTTTTAAAAAATCTACATCAAATATTTCATCGTTAAATTCTCTATTACAATAACTACAGATAAATCCACCTTCCTTAATAGATATTGATTCAATATTATTGGTTCTTCCACAGTTAACACACCCATCAACATAAGGTGAAATGCCTAATAAAGTTAATATTGAGACTAAATAAACATTTAATACTAAATATATTTGGTCAGTATCATTTAGCTTAGTTAATGTCTTAAATAATAAATCGTATATATTATCTTCAACAGCATTGGCAATTTCGCAAATTACTGAAGCAACAGCTATTTTTTCATAGTCAATCATAATATCACTAAACTGTTTTATCAAATTTGCACTTTTTAGTATTTGAATTGATTTACTTGGATTGTAGTCAAATAAAAAATTACTATGATTAAAAAGTTGTGTAGCATAGACATTTTTACTGGTTATCTTTTTATATCCCTTAACATACAACGCAATTTTTCCATATTCATTAGTTAATATAGTTATTATTGCATCATTTTCTTTGTACTCTATTGAGTTAATAACAATTCCTTTTATTAAATCATTCATTTCCTTATTTATCCCAATAACCAAATTCTTTTAGTTGGTGATTTTTATTGCGCCAATTTTCTTCAACTGACACAAATAACTCTAAAAATACTTTTGCTTGTAATCTTAGTTCTAATTCTTCCCTAGCAAAAGAACCGATTTTTTTAATCATTGCGCCTTGTTTTCCAACAATTATCTTTTTCTGACTATCTCTTTCGCATACTATTTTAGCGTTAATAACAACTAAATCCTTTTTTGTTTCCATTTTTTCAATCACCACAGCAATTGAATGAGGAATTTCTTCAGAAGTATTTATTAATACTTTTTCTCTTATAATTTCAGCTATCATAAACTGTTCTGGATAATCTGAAATCATATCTGTAGGATAATATTGAATTTTATCAGGCAAATATGACTTGATAGTGTTAATTAATTCATCAATATTTTTATTTCTTAAAGCACTTAAAGGTATTATTTCATCATAATCATCTGTATTTATTTCTTTTAAAAATTCAATTAATTCTCTAGTAGTTAATTTGTCAATTTTATTAATAATTAATAGTTTTGGTTTTTCAATATTTTTGATATTTTCAGCAATTATCTGATCACTTTTACCATAACCTTTAGTTGCGTCAATTAAAAATAAAATAATATCTGCTTCTTTAGCTGCAGTATAGGCACTTTGGACCATCATTTTATTTAGTTTTGATTTTGCTTTATGAATTCCAGGCGTATCAATAAAAATAATTTGAGTATCTTTAGTTGTCAAGATCCCTCTGATATTATCTCTAGTTGTTTGAGGTTTAGGTGTAGCTATTGCTACCTTTTTAGCTAAAATCGTATTTAATAAAGTGCTTTTCCCAACATTTGGTTTTCCTATCAAAGCAACAAATCCACTTTTAAAACCCATATTATTCTAAATCCTCCTTGGAAAATTGCATTGGTAATAATTCAGAAATATTAGTAATTAACACTTCTTCTTTATTAGCAAGAATAATTGGTGTATCTTGATTTATTAACTCCGCCAAAACTTGACGACAAATACCACAAGGAGAACCTATCCTTTTGCCATAAGTTACTATACATAATGCTTCAATATCATTTTTTCTATAACCATTACTATAGGCAGCAAATATAGCACTTCTTTCAGCGCAATTTGTTGCTCCATATGAGGCATTTTCAATATTGGCACCTAAAAAGTAGTTGCCATCCTTACATAAGCAACATGCTCCTACTTTATAGTTTGAATATTGACAATAAGCATTATCAGCTGCTTTAAATGCTAATTCTATTAATTTTTCTTGCTTCATTAATTAATTCTCCTTCATTAATCATTTCTTGAAATTATGTCATCTAAAATTAGTTTTTGATATTTAATCATCTCTTTTTCTTCTTTTTCATTTAAATGGTCAAAACCACATAGGTGTAATAAACCGTGAGTAAATAAGAAACATATTTCTCTTCTTTCTGAATGGTTATACTTTTCTGCTTGTCTAATTGCAGCATCTACATTAATAAATATATCCCCCAATTCTTCTTCAAAGAAAACATTTTCATCTTGATTATCATTTAATGCAAATGAAATTACATCGGTTGTTTTATCAATGTTACGATACTTTTTGTTAATCTGTTGCATCTTTTTATCTAAAGTAAATATCACACTTAAACAAATATGATCATTTAAATTTAATAATTCAATTGCTTTAGAAGTTATTTTCTTAAAATCAGTGCGATATTTAACATAATCTTTTCTTTTTGTTCTATTTATAACATTTATTTCCATAATTTATTCTTCTACTTTTTCATAAGCTTCAATTATCTTTTGAACAACTGGATGTCTTACCACATCTTTACTAGACATATATACAACTTTAATCTCATCAATATCTTTGATTATTTTAATAGCTTCAATCAAACCACTTTGTTTTGATCTAGGTAAATCTATTTGCGTAATGTCACCATTTATAATCATTTTAGAATTAAAACCTAAACGAGTCATGAACATCTTTATTTGACTTGGAACGGTATTTTGTGCTTCATCTAATATGATACAAGCATCATTTAATGTTCTTCCCCTCATATATGCTAGAGGAGCTATTTCTAAAATTCCTTTTTCTATCAATTTAGCAGTGTTTTCAGAAGAAATTAGAGCATCAAAAGAATCATAAATCGGTCTTAAATATGGATCAACTTTTTCTTTTAAATCCCCAGGTAAAAAACCTAGTGATTCGCCAGATTCAACAACTGGTCTAGTAATAATAATCTTGTTAATCAAACCTTTTTTCAACAAACTATAAGCATAAACTACCGCAAGAAAAGTCTTTCCAGTTCCTGCTGGTCCCACTGCAACAGTAATTACATTGTTTTCAAAAGCTTCGTATAAGTCTTTTTGTCCTTTAGTTCTTAAATAAAACTTTTTTAGACCCACACCATTAGCTACAAACTTTTTATAATAATTATCATTTAAGATACTATTTATATCTTGACTTTCAATATGGCCATTTTCTTCACATTCATAAACAATCGCTTCAAACACCTTTTTTAATGTCTTCACTTTTGTTTTGTCATCACAATAAACAATTGAACCATCTACTTCAATTTTTACATTATAAAAATTTTCTATTAATTGAATGTTTTTATCTTCGTTTCCTAAAACCATTAATAAGGTTTCGTGATTAAGATGATTTAAATCGCATACAATATTATTCAATAAACATAACCTCCACTATCATAATTATATTACAAAAAAAGTGGTTTTGAACCACTATTTCTTTCTAGCCTTTCTTGCAGCTTCTTGTTTTAACTTACGTTTAACGCCTGGTTTAACATAGTATTCTCTCTTACGAGCTTCAGCAAGGGTACCATTACGAGATACTTGTCTTTTAAAACGACGTAAAGCATCATCAAGCTGTTCGTTATCTTTAACTACTACTTTTGCCATGTTCTACCCTCCCTTCTGAATAAGTATAAACCTTAACTATTATAATCTATTTATTTTTACTTTGCAACGGCAAATGTGAATTTGTGTGATTAATATATGATAATTTCATAAGTAATAGTATTGGAAAATGTCCTCAATTATACTTGATAGCTATTGTGTAATTTGGAGGTGTTTACAAGATGTTTCCTACTTTAAAAGTGTAGCATATTTTGTCTTGAAACAATATGCTACTTCTTGTTTTTAACTATTTAATTTTAGGGTATCCCATTTAGATGGTTTACATTAAAACTTAAGATAGATTACCTCACCTTATTACCAATGATTTCCATATAAATTTTCAGGAGCAACTTGTTTAACTTTTGTTTCGCCAGTTAAAATATTTAAATCATACTTAGCATAAGTGTGAATTCCATATTCTTTTACTATAATTTCTTTTAAATCTTTAACTCCTGAACTATCAATAGGATTTTCCAAGCATTCTAGCAAACTTTTTTTAGTTTCTTCATCTAAATTTTGGTTAATGTGTTTCTTATACAAATTTAAATACAAGTCTTGGTGTAGTTTTAAATATTCAACCTTTTCTAAATATGCCTGATTAATACCAATGTATAGAATGTGATTTGAACATGTTTGTTGATCTAAACCAGATTCTTTACAAGCAATACCTGATAACATAGTTTTAAAAGTGTCAATCTTCTTTTCAGGAAGATATATTCTGTGGATATACAAAACATCATCTTTTATTTCATTAAATAAGGCAACATCATAATCAATTAATTTAAAATCAAAATAAACACCACTTGGAAATTCTTTTCCAAAAGTAAATAGTTCTTCTATTTCTCCATTAATATTTATTCTAAACAATTCATTTTTTTGTTTTATGTAGGTCCAATAGCCATCTGATGTTAATGGCTGAATGTTGGGATAATCAATTTCTTTAAATAGAACATACTGTTTAATACTATTATCCACATCAAACAAGATATTTACATACATACCAAATTCATCAAAAACCATTGCTGTTTTCCAAGAAGCTTCTTTACTAACAATTTTTGGCATTGTTTCTTCTGAGTAAAGATGTTCTTTTGAATAATATTCTTCATAGGAAATGCTTTCTCTTTCTTTTACCACCCATATTTTTTCGTCATTAGAATAATCATCTAATGCTTTCAATATTTTCTTAGTAGTTGGGTTTTTGGTTTTTATATCTTTAACTCCGTCAAATAGTGAATTAATTAGTTCAAGTTGTTGATTATTTGGCGTTTGCTTTTCATATAGGTACTTTAAAATATTATTAGCAAAAGTATACATGTTTTCGTTATCGTAAATATTTAAATCAACAAAATTTTCATCAATTGTGTCATTTTCTAAAATTGCTTGTTGCCATTGTAATACGATTTTATCAACTAACTCTTCTTCTATTGTCGTCATCTCTAAAGCCAATTGATAAGCTTCAAAATACTCTTTTTTATTTAGATGCTCATCAATTTTTTGATTGGTGTTTTTACAACCAAATAAAGTTATTATCATAAATAACGAAATTAGAGAAATTAAAAATTTTTTCATACTTCATATCTCCTTACACAAAAAAGAAATAAATATAGTCATTTAATTACAAACACCCTGTTTCCGTATACTTTAAAAAAGAACTTAAATCAATATGCGTTTATTATAACCACTACCTTCTTTTCTAACTAAATTATAAAATGTATATTCATTAAAAACATACATTTTTGCAAATTATTTTATAATAGTATACAATTTGTATATTAATTGTATACTAATTTTAGCACAAGGTATTTTATGATTTTTACTTACAAGTTTCTTTACATTATTAAATAGTATAGTAATTTTATGCTATTTTCTATATGGTAATTTATTAAAATTAATAATTACTTTATTATAATATTTCTATCTTAAGGGGAGATTTAAATTATGTACCATTTAAAAAATGATAAAAGATGTATTAAATCAGCGAGAAAATTGTCTAATGCATTATTTCTATTAATTGATCAAATGCCTTATACAAGTATCTCTATCAACAAACTATGTGCTGAAAGCCAAGTTTCTAGAAAAACTTTTTATAATCTCTTTGATACAGTTGATGATATATTTTACTACTTATTAGAAAAACTTTTTTTAGATGTTGAAGATGATTTATATAAAGTTCCTAGAAAAAAGGTATTAAAGTTTGTTTTGGAAATGTGTTTTGTTAATATTGATTTATTTATAAAAATTGTTCATGCTGGAAAACAAAATATCGTTACAGATTGTTTTCGCAAACATCAAAATAGATATATTGAATCCCAAAAAACATTAGACAATAAGCAAAGAGAAAAACTTAGATATAAATTAAAAATAGCAGGTTTCATAATTCAAGGAGCTTTAACTGATTGGTATAATACAGGACAAAAAGAGGATGTTGATCAAATATATGAAAAAATGATTGAAGCTACAAGCAACATTTACAGAACATATACTTTCTAAGACAATTTTAAAATATTTATAAAAAAAGACTTATATTTCTTATAAATCTTTTTTTATCGTATCTTTTTATTTAACTATATTACCGTTATATAAAACGGTACAGTATATTCAATTTTTTTATTAATAAATGATATTTTTCTTTAAATTATATCGCTGATGTTTAGTTTATTTTGGGACATTTTCCCGTATTATTGACACAGCAAATGTGGATTTGTGTCTGTCTGACAAACCGGGATTTGTTTTTCTATACTTAATTCTTTTTCTCTCTTATGTTATTTAATATTGGAACTGAAATTGGCCTAAACAATAAATAGATCCCGTATCCAATCAATCCCCCAATTGTATTTGTGATAATATCTGTTACATCATTGGAGCGCCAATCATTTATTATTGGTTGTAGTAATTCTATACTTAAGGTAAGCAATAGAGTAAATAAGAGCGTTCTTGAAAAAGTTCTCTTTTCTTCTTTTTGTGTAAGTGGGAATAAGAAACCAAATGGA
>JAAZJL010000068.1 GCA_012800355.1 Erysipelotrichia bacterium
CTTTATTTTGTGATTTATAAAGTTTCTTTACTTTTGCGATTAAAACATCTTCATAATGGCTTCTATTAAATATTGATATTTCTCCTTTTTCAGGAACTGCTTTATGCACTCTCCACAAATAATCATGTGCAAGCTCAGTAGAACTAGGAGCTTTAAAAGGTTTTTCATAAACACCTTGAGGAGCAAGCACTTTTAAAACTTCTCTAATCGTTCCATCTTTACCAGCAGCATCCATTGCTTGAAAAGCAATGATAAGTCCTTCTTTTTTCTCTGCGTATAACTTTTGTTGATATTCATATATTTTATCGATATTTTTTTTGGTTAGTTTTAATGCTTTTTCTTTATCTTCACATAAGTGATTATCATCAGTTTTATAATCTTCTAATTTAAAACTATTTAAAGAATCTATTTTATAATTATTAATCATTTTGACCCTCTTTTCTAGGTAATCTTGTATATCCAGTTTTTGGTATAACAGCATATTAAATTACCATTTTACACTATCTTTTGACAAAAATATGATAACATTATTAACACGGGTACACAATGGTGTTTACCAAACATTTTATGACAAAAGACTACTATTCGAAAAGAAAATATAAAAATATTATCATTGATATTAATAACAATTATTTTGTTTGGTTATGCAAAAAACGAAACGCTTAAACCAACAAATGCACTCGAATATTTGAAGTACACAAATGAAGCAAGACTTTACCACCTCGGTTTTAATTTTGTGTATTATATGAAATTTACTAAAGTACAATAAGAAAGTTCAAAAGAATAAAAAACAGCCCAACAAAAAAGAGGCCTAAACCTCTTAATATAATTAATTCACCTTTATTAATTAACTATTTTGTTACAGGCCTTTTGTTTTACTTAACAACCTTTAAAAAAGCTAGTACCGCAACAATAGCTGCTACTCCAATATAGATTCTAATTAACCAGATAATCAATCCAGCTAATGTTCCTAACAGTGGAATAATAGATAATATTGCTCCCAAAAATTGCACAGCCCAAACAGCTACAGCATAAAACACTAATACTACTAATAAATGAATAACGCTTTTTTTAGCTTCAGCTGATCCTGGAAAATATTTTGTTAAATTCATTTAAAAATCCTCCTTTTTATAAATGACAAGTTCGTCATATCCGGTCTTTTCATCATATTCTCTTATAAATGAATAATTGTCAATACTTACTATGGCTAATTCACAAGTAGTATTAACGAGAGTATTATAACACAGATGTCCGCCAAATGTACTACCTTTTTTATCACTAAAACTAATATGTAAATGACTGCCATCTTTGCTGATTGTTCCATTTACTGATAAAATTTCATAGTTGTCATTATATTCTTTAATAGTTACACCATCAGCTAATCTTATAGTTGCTTTATAAATGCATCCAACAGAAGATATCACTACTGCACTAGTAACATTATTTTCATAACATAATTTCTCTATTTCTTTTTTTAAGTCATCTCCATATTTTAGTCTTTTTACTAGAATCATTACTACCACCTCATTTATAATATTACCACAAAATAAAGGTGTCAAAAGACACCATTATTTATAAATATTTATTACTCAAGAAGGGGGAAACGAGAGAAATTTCCTTTTACAATTATATTAAACTATACAATTATGAAATTTGTATGAAATCATTTACATTTTTTATTTTATTTTCATATTATTTTCAATTGTTTTATATGTTATTATTTTTATAGATACAAAGGAGACCAATAATATGCAACATGAAATTACTACTGTTGGTAACCTATTAGATGATAATAATAATCTGATAGAACCTGGTTATGCTAAAAAGATGTTACCTATTTATAACAAGAAAACAGATTTAAAAAATCGTTTCATGACAAAAGAATGGGATTACTATTGTGTTTTAAATGATGATTTTGCCCTTTGTTTAACTTTAGCTGATAATGGCTATATGGGTCTAGATTCAGTATCATTTATAGATTTCAATGAAAAATGGGAAGTTACTAAATCACCAATGCAATTTTTAACCTTAGGTAAGAAAAACTTCCCTACTACTTCAGTTACTGGAAATATAAGTTACGGTAGTAAAAAATATAATATTTCATTTGAAAATCAAGGTGATAAAAGAATTTTGTCTGGCTATATGAATAATTTTAAAGATAAAAAAACCATTAATTTCTTTGTTGAATTGACTGATATACCTAAAGAAAGTATGGTTATTGCTACCCCTTTTGAAAAACCAGGACATTTTTACTACAATCAGAAACTAAACTGTATGGCTGCTAGTGGTATTGTCTCTATTGGAGAAACTGAGTATATTTTCAATAAGAATGAATCAGCAGCGGTTCTAGACTGGGGTAGAGGAATTTGGACTTATTCAAATACTTGGTATTGGTCATCATTAAATACTTATGTTGATGGACAACCTTTTGGTTTTAATTTAGGCTATGGTTTTGGTGATACTTCTGCTGCAACTGAAAACATGTTATTTTATCAAGGCAAAGCTCATAAGCTGGATAAAGTTGACTTTGGTTTGCCAACTAAAGATGGTAAAGACGATTACTATGGTATTTGGAATTTCACCAGCGATGACAATCGTGTTACCTTACGATTTGAGCCAATTATTGATAGAGCTAGTTGCACGGATGTTAAATTGATTAAATCAGACCAGCATCAAGTTTTTGGTAGATTTTACGGCGACTGTATTTTAGATGATGGCTCCATAATTACTTTAACTGGTCAAATTGGTTTTGCTGAGAAAGTTAGCAATAAATGGTAAAATAAAGAAACTGGTATTGTTATCAGTTTTTCTTTATACTATACTTTAAATAATTGGATTTTTATTATGAGTTACTTTGGAAAGTTTTATTTGGATAAAGAAAAAGACATTGCCATAAGTTTGGATTTATCTAAACATATTCTTTCGTATTGCCTTTTTACCCCTAACCATAAAACTGATAATTTAATTATTAATTTGGCTAAAGTCTTAAATCAAGAAACTGTATATCATAATAATAAACTGGTAATAAAGGGCACTATCCCTTGTTTTGTTAAAGGCGATGGACAAAGGGTTTATGTGTTTAGATTAAATGGGACCAAGATAGCTAATATTTATCCTAATGGCAAAATTGAAATCAACGCTATTGTTCCTGCCATTTCTAAAATATTGATGTCCCAAACTAAGGAATACAATTTCGATATTAGAGACACCTTAATCAAATCTTACATTTTAGAAGATATAAAGTTTAAAACCGACCTGCACACTCATGGAAATGCTAACTTAGCTCCAGATGTTTTAATAGCTTTAGGAATTAAACATCAAATTAGCTATCCTTACTATTATGTAAAGAAATTAAATCTCAAATTATCGGAAGGACAACATCACCTGTTAGAGAAACAAAGAGCTAGAGTGTCTTTAAAAATTGATGATTCTTCATTATCAAAAAAACACTTAAATAGAAAGATTGATGATAATACTTTCATCAACTTTGCTGACTTAATTCTTTTAAATTTAGATAATGCTATAGAAAATATTTCTAAGATAAGAAACTCCTTGACTATTTTGAAAGACTCACAAGCAGTGTTCACAAATTTGGAAAAGCTATACTTATACCGCTATGTGTTTACTAAACCTAAGTTAAGTGATTATAGAATACCTTTAACTAACATTGAAAAACTACCAGATGTTTTTGTTTATAAATATCTAGTAAAAATGCTTAAAGACTTAAATAACAAAAACTATCAAGACTTAACATTCTTTGAGGACAAGATGCTGTGGATTGCTAGAAGTTATCAATCTCAACAAGTCAATTATGTTGAAATAAGCGATACAACTTTAGTTAAAAAAGATCAGTCAGCTATTGATATGCTAAAACAAATTCATCATATATTACCTCTAGCCAAAAAAGAAACTGGAGTGGATATAAGATTTTTAGCTGCTATTAGAAGAATTCCGCTTACTTTAGTTAGAGATGATATTCAATCTTCAAACTATTTAACTGAAGCAATGAGCATATTAAAAATTGTTTCTAAAGATCCATATGTTGTTGGCAGTGATTTTGTTGGTGAAGAAATAAATGATATTAGTGAACTAAAATCTGTTATCAAAGAAATTGTCTCAAAAATTGCTAGTGAAGACAAATATTGGACAATTAGAGTTCACGCTGGTGAAAATGATTCTTTAAAAGATAATATGGCCAAAGCTCTACAACTTATTAATGATTCATTAAATGAAAATCAAGTTTTCCCTTTTGTAAGAATTGGCCATGGAATATATTGTGATGATTTAAATTCAGTTAATGGTAAAAAACTATTAAAAACTATCAAAGAAAACAATGTTGTTTTAGAGTTTCAAATAACAAGCAATGTTAGATTGAATAATTTAACTGATTTATCTGCCCATCCTCTTAAAACATATTTAGAAAATGGTATTAAATGTGTCATGGGTACTGATGGTTGTGGTTTATATGGTACTGATAGTATAGATGAACAACTGGCTTTAATGAACCTACTAAAAATAACTGATGAGCAGTTTAAACAAATGAAAGAAACTGAAGATGAAATTATTAAAAGAAGTTCTGAAGCTTTCTTAGAAAAATCAAAACATTTTAATAAACAACTTAAAGATAAATCTATTGAACAGTATTATAGCGAGCAATTTAAAAATGCTACATGTGAGAATACTGTTAAATTTGAAATTAATAAAGTTGCTTCTTATCCTATTTTTAAAGATAAGATTAAAGAGTTACCTTGGGATAAGTTTCCCATCATTATAGCTGCCTCTAGTTTTACTACTGACAATAATTCAGTTAAAATGACCTCTTTTGATAGAAGGTTAATAAACTTAATGCTAAATCGTCTAGATCCTGAAAAAGTATTCTTTATAATTGGGCATAAACTATTAGCTCATGAAAAATACTTATTAAATAACAATAAACGAGGTTTTGATATTTATTGTATTATTCCGTCTTTGATGGATAAACAACAAGCTTCTACCCTTTCTGAAGCTAAGATTACTGGTATTAGATTATCAATTGAATCACAAGAAATGGGCATTTATAAATCGTTTAACTACGAAATATTTGAAAGAAGAAATTCATTTCTCTTTGCTTTTGATGGTAATTCGGCTATTGCAAACCTAGTACAAGAAGCTAATAATGGTAAAGGAAAAACTAAAATTTTCCTCAACCCTAAATCAGAAATTTTAAGAGTTAAAGCCAAATCACTACAAGGCTATGTTACTTTGTTTGGTTCAGTCAGAGGGATTGTTGATTCAATAGTGCTAGATGCTTATGATATAGGAACTAAGCGCTAATAAAGCTAGAGAATACACTTTTTGATTAAGCTATAAATTGTATTAACCTAAAAAAGAAGCAAAAATATGCTTCTTTAATTTTTGTCAAGTACAATAATCCTTATTCAATTATTACTTGATAATTATTTTGTAAATTCAATATACGCCATTGGGGCTGCATCGCCTCTTCTAACAGTAGTTTTTACAACTCTAGTATAACCGCCATTAGTTTCAGCAAAACGTGGTCCAATTTCTTCAAATAATTTTTGTAAAGCTGTCTTGCCTGTTTCTTTATCAGCAATAACGTTTCTTACAACTCTAGCAGCGCGACGACGTGCATGCAAGTCACCTTTTTTAGCTAATGTAACTAATTCATCAACTACTGATCTTAATTCTTTAGCTTTCATTTCAGTTGTATTTATTTTTTCATGAACGATCAAATCTGTAGCCAAATTACGTAATAATGCTTTACGATGATCAGATGTGCGCCCTAATTTACGATTTTGCATATTAGCTCTCTCCCTCTAACTATACTACATTTCAGATTTATTAAGTTCTCTACCAACTCTATGTAGTGCATCTTTAATTTCTTCAACAGTTTTCTTCCCGCAGTTTTTCAACTTAGAGATGTAATCTTCTGTTTTCGAACATAATTGATTTACTGTATGAATATTTGCACGTTTCAAACAGTTAACCGCACGATTGTTAAGTTCTAACTCTTCGATATTACGATCTGTTTCATCCGGAATATCAACTGTACTAGTTTCTTTAATGCTGTCACCTAACTCTAAAACACATGGATTGATTTCAGTTAATAAAACTAAGTGATCAGTTAAGATTTTACTTGCCAGTGCAATTGCTTCTTGTGGATGAATTGATCCATTTGTCCACACTTCAAGTGTCAAACTATCAAATTTAGCACTTTGATTAACACGTGTAGGATTAACTTCATAAGTAGCTTTGGTTATTGGTGTAAAGATTGAATCAGTATAAATTGTTCCAATACCCTGAGAAGAACTTTGATATAAAGCTTTATTTTCCTCAGCACTAACATACCCTCTACCTCTGCGTGCTTTTAATTCCATCTCGAGTTTTCCACCTTCTGAGATGTGACAGATAACTAATTCTGGATTTAATACTGTTACATATGTAGGACATACTATATCTCCAGCTGTTACTGTGGCAGGACCAGTTACATTAAGTCTTAATGTGTAATCTTCTTCATCTTCAATTTTTAACACCATATTTTTCAAATTTAGGATGATAGCAGTAACGTCTTCAACGATTCCTGGAATAGCTGTAAATTCATGGTAAATTCCATCAATTTTGATTGAATATACAGCGCCGCCTGGCATAGCAGCTAATAAGACACGACGTATAGCATTACCAATTGTTGTTCCAAATCCTCTTTCAAGAGGTCCAAACTCAAATTTTCCATAATGCTGATCTTCAACATATTGTTGAACTTCTAATTCTGCTCTTTCAAATTGTTGCATCAACTATTCCTCCTTTATTGACTTTTAACCACGTGGACGTTTTGGTGGACGACATCCATTATGTGGAATTGGTGTAACATCATTAATTGAACTGATGTCTAAACCTGCAACTTGTAAACTTCTTATTGCAGATTCTCTTCCTGGTCCAGGTCCTTTAACGTTAACATCAACTGATTTCAT
The DNA here is from genome assembly GCA_012800355.1 of Erysipelotrichia bacterium. GTDB lineage: Bacteria > Bacillota_I > Bacilli_A > Erysipelotrichales > Erysipelotrichaceae > UBA1783. Next base: position 6,969 of record JAAZJL010000068.1, read on the forward strand.
TCCAAATTCCATTGCCGCTTTAGCAGCAGCTTCTGCAGCTTGTTGAGCAGCAAATGGTGTTGATTTACGTGAACCTTTATATCCTAATGCACCAGCACTTGACCATGCTACTGCATTACCTTGCTCATCACAAATTGTGACGATTGTGTTGTTGAAAGTAGAATGAATATAAGCTACACCTTTGGCAATATTCTTTCTTACTCTACGTCTTCTAGTTGTTGATCTTCTTTTAGTAGTCATATAATATTACCTCGCTTATTTCTTCTTATTAGCCACTGTACGACGTGGTCCTTTACGTGTACGTGCATTTGTTTTAGTTCTTTGGCCATTCACCGGTAAGCCAATACGATGGCGTTTTCCTTTGTGACAGCCAATCTCCATAAGACGTTTAATGTTTAAGTTTGTTTCTCTTCTTAAATCGCCTTCGGTTTTGATTTTATCGACTTCTGTACGTATTGCAAATTCTTGCTCATCAGTTAAATCTTTAACCCTGATGCCAGTGTCTACGCCTGCAGCTTCACACACTTTCTTTGCCATAGTTGCGCCGATTCCATAAATATAAGTTAATGCGACACCAACGCATTTATCGCGTGGGATGTCA
>JAAZJL010000069.1 GCA_012800355.1 Erysipelotrichia bacterium
GTGATTTTGTCTTCAATTTAGCTGGTGTAAATAGACCAAAAGATAATTCTGAGTTTATGGAAGGTAATTTTGGTTTTGCTTCAAAATTGCTGAATACCCTTAAAAAATATCAAAACAATTGTCCAGTAATGTTATCTAGTTCAATTCAAGCAACGTTAATTGACAGATATGGTCAATCTGATTATGGCAAAAGTAAGTTAGCTGGCGAAGAACTGTTTTTTAAATATAGTGAAGAAACAAAAGCTAAAGTTTTAGTGTATCGATTCCCTAATTTGTTTGGCAAATGGTCAAGACCAAACTACAATTCTGTTGTCGCAACATTTTGTAATAATATTGCTAATGATTTACCAATTCAAGTCAACGATCCTAACACTTGGCTAGAATTAGTTTATATTGATGATTTAGTTGAGGAAATGTTTAACTGTCTACAAGGAAAAGAACAGAGATGCACATATGATGGGTTACAAGCAATTTTAGATGAAAACGGTAAATACTGCTGCGTTAAAACGACTCACAAGGTTTCGTTGGGGAAAATTGTTGAACTATTAGAAACTTTCAAGCAACAACCACAGAATTTGTTGATGGTTGAGATGTCCAATGATTCATTTGAAAAGAAACTATATTCAACTTATTTGTCATATTTACCAAAAGAGAAGGTTGTTTTTGATTTGAAAATGAATGTTGATGATAGAGGTTCGTTTACTGAGTTGTTAAAAACAAAAACTAATGGTCAGTTTAGTGTTAATATTTCTAAACCAGGTATAACTAAAGGTCAACACTGGCATAACAGTAAATGGGAGCTTTTCATTGTGGTAAGTGGCAAGGGATTAATCCAACAAAGAAAAATTGGTAGTGACGAAGTCTTGAATTTTGAAGTAAGTGGCGAAAAAATTCAAGCAGTACATATGCTTCCAGGTTATACCCATAATATAATTAATTTAAGTGAAACCGAAAATCTTGTGACATTTATGTGGGCAAATGAGATTTTTGATGTCAATCACCCAGATACATTTTTTGAAGCAGTTAAATAAGAGAGGAGAAATTTATGAACATGAAATTGGATTATTCAGATATTTCTTTTAAGAAAGATGGCAAACTTAAGCTATTGATTATTGTTGGAACAAGACCTGAAATCATTCGTTTGGCACCAACGATAACTAAATGTCGTAAATATTTTGATACCATATTAGCTCACACAGGACAAAATTACGATTATTATTTGAATGAGGTATTTTTTAAGGATTTGAAATTAGATTTACCAGAAGTTTATATGGATGCTGTGGGCGATGATTTAGGTGCTACGATAGGCAATATCATTAATTGTTCATATAAATTAATGAAACAGGTAAAGCCAGATGCTCTTTTAATTTTGGGAGATACCAACAGTTGCTTATCAGCAATTTCAGCTAAAAGACTGCACATTCCTATTTTCCATATGGAGGCAGGAAACAGAAGTAAAGATGAATGCTTGCCTGAGGAAACAAATAGAAGAATTGTGGATATAATTTCTGATGTCAACTTGGCTTATAGTGAGCATGCTAGAAAGTATTTACATGAATGTGGTTTGCCAAAGGAAAGAGTATATGTTACTGGTTCTCCAATGGCAGAAGTGTTACGTCAAAACTTAAAAGAAATAGAAAACTCAGATATTCATCAAAGATTAAAGTTAGAGAAAGGAAAATATTTTCTTTTGTCAGCTCATAGAGAAGAAAACATTGATACTGAGGAAAACTTTTTATCATTATTCAAGGCAATTAATAAGATTGCTGAAAAATATGATATGCCAATTTTATATTCTTGTCATCCTCGTTCGAAGAAAAGACTATTGGAATCAAACTTTAAGCTTGATTCACGAATTATTCAACATGAGCCACTAGGTTTCCATGATTATAACTGTCTACAAATGAATGCTTATGCTGTCATTTCTGATTCTGGGACCTTACCAGAAGAAAGTAGTTTTTTCATTAGCGTAAATCACCCGTTTCCTGCAATAAGTATCAGAACATCTACTGAAAGACCTGAGGCTTTGGACAAAGCTTGCTTTGTGCTAGCAGGAATTGACGAAAACACCTTGTTACAAGCAGTGGAAATAGCTGTACAAATGAACAAACAAAAAGATTATGGAACTGTTGTAGCTGATTATACAGATGAAAATGTTTCAACTAAAGTAATTAAAATCATTCAAAGCTATACAAACATAGTTGATAGATTTGTTTGGAGAAAAAAGTAATAAGGTAATGGGCTGGAGGTTAGATTAAATGTTTTATTTTATTGTCTTTTTGTTTATGCTGATTGCTTTACTTGCTGAAGATGAAAAAAGACACTTAGTTTTTATTGTTGAAATGATTGTATTGACTGTTATTTTAGCTATCCGATTTGGTCAAGGACCAGATTATTATTCATATTCACAATTATTTGCTTTTGCAGGCAATGGCATTGCCACCAAGGGAATTGAGATCGGTTTCTATTTTTTAATGCGCCTTTTTCAACCAAACTTTCAATTTTTTATTGCTGTCATTTCTGTGTTTGAAATGTGGATGTTATATAGGTTTATTAATACTTATAGTAAACATAAAACATTTTCAGTTTTATTGGCTATGCCAACATTGTATTTAACATATTATTTTTCAGCAATTAGACAGGGAATAATAATTTCAGTTTTTATCGGTTATTTGTTAAACTGTCTTTTAGAAGAAAAATGGATACAGTATTATGTGGTTTCTTTGTTATGCTGTACAATTCATTTGTCAGCAGCGATTTTTTTGTTGTTACCAATAATCAAATTTTTTGATTTGAAGACAATGTATATATTTATAGTTTTAAGCATAATTGCAAGTTTATTATTGTCAACAGATGTTGTTAAACAAATAGTTGCATCAATTCCAATTGTTGGACCAAGATTTGCTGTCTTTTTTAAAGGTTCATTTAGCTTTTTAGCAATTATGCACAGATATGTTGTTTTCTCCATTATTATGTTTTTATACTTACAAAGTGATAAATCAGAACGATGTCAAAACATCATGTTGAAAATTTATATCGTTGGAATTATAGTCTACACTGTTTTTTCATTTTCACCACTAATTGCTTCAAGGTCTTCATATTTTTTTAAGGTCTTAGAACTTGTTTTAATCCCTAATTTGTTTATTGATTATAAACATAAGGATGTTATTGCACTATTTTTTGTTTGTTTAGCATTTGTTATGTTATATAAAAATATCGCTAGTTATATATACCAAGGTGGTTACATTATACAAAGTGTTATTGACTATCCATATATAACAATTTTTAATACTAATGATCTTTATCCATATGTAAATCCATTTTATAAAAAATTTAATTTTTTACATAATTCTTGGTTGCACGAACTTGTTGACAGTATATTTGATTTTTTTCAATATGTGTTTCAATGATTTTTAATATTTAAGTTAATAATTTAGATGAAAGGGGAAGAAGTTATGAAAGTTTATGAAATTAATGTTGTGTGCGGAAAGGGTAGCACAGGAAGAATAGTTACTGATATTTATCATTCCATTTTAGAAAATGGAGGTAAGTGTAGAATAGCTTATGGAAGATATAAGGCAGATACTTCTATTAATGCAATAAAGTTTATAGATGATTTGGATGTCTACTTACATGCTATATTGACAAGACTTACTGGAAAGCATGGCTTGTTTTCTAGCAAAGCAACCAAAAGATTAATTGAAGATATTAAACAATTTGATCCAGATATTATCCACTTACATAATATTCATGGTTATTATTTAAATTACAAATTGTTGTTTGAATTTCTAAAAGAATATGATAGACCAGTAGTTTGGACTTTTCATGATTGTTGGCCATTTACTGGCCATTGTGCTTATTATGATATTACAGGTTGTGATAAATGGAAGACCAAGTGTAGCAAATGTGAAAACTTTAAAGCTTATCCTGCTTCATATGTTGATAGTTCAGAAAGTAATTATCAATTGAAAAAGAAACTTTTTACAGAAATTGATAATTTGACAATAGTAACTCCATCAAAATGGCTTGCAGATGAAGTAAAACTTTCATTTTTAAAAGATAAATCAACAAAAGTAATTGCTAATGGGATTGATTTGTCAAAGTTTAACCCTCTAGAAAGTGATTTTAGAAAAATTCATGGCATTGAAAACAAAAAAATGATTTTAGGAGTAGCTAGTCCTTTTGGAAAAAGAAAAGGGTTCAGTGATTTTATCAAATTAAAAGAATTGTTAGATGAAGAATATGTCATCTGTATGGTTGGCTTAACCAAAAAGCAGCTTGAAAAATTACCTGAAGGAATAATAGGGATTGAAAGAACAGATTCAATTAAGCAATTAGCTGAAATTTATTCAACTGCAGATATCTTTTTGAATTTAACTTATGAAGATAATTTCCCAACAACAAATATCGAATCCTTAGCATGTGGCACACCAGTATTAACTTATGCTACAGGAGGTTCGCCTTCCATTATTGATAAGACTTGTGGTAGAGTAATTGAGAAAGGGAATTTATTTGAAACTGTCGAAGAAATTAAAAGAATGATTAAAACACCACTAGAAAGACAAAATTGTATTATAAGAAGCAAGATGTTTGATAGAAAACTTATGGGAAAGAATTATGTGTTATTATTTGAACAGTTACTTAAAGAAAAAGATTAAACTCAAAAACTAAAAATAAGATAAAGAGTACCGTGTTGAGAATTGAGGTATTTGCCAAAATATTTTTGGCAAATTAATGACATTGATTCTTGATGTTAGAAAAGTGAGGGATAAGAATGGATAAAAAATCAGTAAAGTATAACTATCTAATGAATATAATATTAACAATTTCATTAATGATTATCCCTTGGATATCTTTTACTTATTATTCAAGAATTCTTCAAGCGGAAGGTATAGGTAAAGTAGAATTTGTTAACACAATAGTTAGTTATTTTAATATGATTGCTCAAATAGGGATACCAACATATGGTATTCGTGCATGTGCAAAAGTCAGAGATAACAAAAAAGCGTTATCAAAGGTTGTTCATGAACTATTAATGATTAATCTAGTTATGCTTTTCTTTACTTATATAATAATGACAATAGCAGTTTTTTCTGTTGAGAGATTTTATATTGATAAATCTTTCTATTTTATTTATTCATTTATAATGCTATTCAATGCCATTGGGGTTGAATGGTTATATAAAGCGTTAGAGAAATACCAGTACATAACAATACGAACAATAGTTGCTAGAACTATTGCATTAATTGCTATAATTGCTTTGGTTCATAAAAAAGAAGATCTTTGGATTTATTCATCAATAGTTGTTTTTGTTTCGTATGGAAACTTAATAATAAATTTTTTAAGAATGGGTAAATATGTTTCGTTAAAAAAACAAAATGACTATGATTTTAAAAGACACATTAAGCCATTGTTAGTTTTCTTTGGTATTACTGTTACCACAACGATTTACTCTAATTTAAATATTACTGCTCTAGGCTTTATTAAAGGAGATGTAGCAGTAGGCTATTTTAATGTTGCGATAAAGATTAGAGCAATTTTAGTAAGCATAGTAACTTCTTTAGGTGTAGTTTTGCTTCCAAGGGTCTCGTATTATGTGGAAAATAAAATGATGGATAGTTTCGCAAATATTAGTAAAAAAGCTTTAAACTTTGTTGTGGTGGTCGGTATACCTTTGGTTGTTTATTTTATTGCCTTTAGTGAACATTCTATTCGTTTTGTTTCAGGTAATAGTTTTTTGGAAGCTGCAGTTCCTTTTGCTATTATAGTGCCAACAACTTTGTTGATGGGATTAAGCAATACCACTGGTGTTCAAATGCTTGTTCCTTTAGGCAAAGAAAATGCGGTATTAAAATCTCAAATTTATGCTTCAATAGTATGTGCGATTTTATGTCTTGTTTTAATTCCAAGTTTTGGACTTATTGGTGCATCATTTGTAGCTTTAATTACCGAATTAACAGTATTTGTTGTCCAGTGTTTCTGTTTGCCAAAGGAATATAGATATATGTTAAAAGAAATTTTTAATATTAAAGCATTGGTCAGTTCTATTGCAGCTTTGTTAGTAGCATTAATGTTAAAAGATTTTTTCAGTTCAAGTTTCTGGGTTTTAGCTGTTACTTTTTCAGTTTATATTGTTGTATATGGCTTACTGCTAATATGCTTGAAAGAAAATATAACATTGGAAATACTGCGTAATATTAAAAAACTCATTAAAAAATTGATAAATAAATCGACAAGCAATGACCACTACAAACAATAAAATAGTGGTCACATTATTAAAAACAGTGTAAAACAAGCCAAATATATTGACTATATGGTACATAAAATGTAAAATTAAGTGGTCAGGCGATGGTTTGACCACTTTTAGGGAGCACATATGAAAAAGGGAAATAATATCCGATTAAGAAAAGATGGTAGATATGAAGCAAGATACGAAAAAGGTAGAACTTCAAATAATAAAATAGTCTACGGTTATTGTTATGGGCAAACCTATCAAGAAGCTGAAGAAAAAAGAAATCAAAAGATTTCGCAAATAAGACCATTAAAAGAATTAAACTTGCTGATACTAGGAGCTGGAAGTCATGGACAAGAAGTTTATGAAATAGCAAAATTGCATAGAATGTTTGGAAAGATAGATTTTTTGGATGATGATGAAAGCAAAAATCCTTTAGGGCCTTGCAAAGATTTCGAAAAATACTTGCCAGAATATAAAGTAGCAATAGCAGCAGTTGGCGATGAAAGTTTAAGGATTAAATGGATGTATCAGTTAGTTGAAGCTGGTTTTGTAATTCCAATATTAATTCATCCAGCAGCAATTATTTCCGATAGCGTACAGATAAATTGCGGAACAGTTATTTGTGCCATGGCTACAATAGGAACAAATGCTAAAATTGGAAGAGGATGCATTATTTCTTCAGGAGCAACCATAAAAAGAAATGTTATCTTGGAAGACTGGCAATATGTTGATTATGGAGAAGTGGTTAACCACTAAGAAAGAGAAGTAAAAAATATGAAAGATTTAGTAATTATTGGAGCTGGTGGTTTTGGAAGAGAAGTAGCAGAATATGTTAGAGCAATCAATGAAGAAACACCTACATGGAATTTTTTAGGTTTTATTGATGATGGTAAAGCAGAGACTCCAGAAGGTCATAGAATTCTGGGCAATTTAGATTATCTATTAGGATTAAAAGAAAAACCATATTTTGCTATTGCTATTGCAAATTCAGTAGTTAGAGAAAAAATGGCTAACAGATGTCTTGAAGCTCAATTACCAGCAGCAACAATCATTCACCCAACAACCTTAATTGGACCAAATTGTGAAATTGGTGAGGGTTGTATAATTTGTAGAAACTGTCACTTAACTACAAATGTTAAAATCGGAAAATTCAACATCATCAATGGTCGTTGTAGTATTGGGCATGATGCTGTAATGGGTGATTATTGCAGTATGATGACAAGTGCTTTAATTGGTGGTGAAACTAATATCGGAAACCATAACTATTTTGGTTTGCGTTGTACAATGATTAACTTAATTGATACGTGTGATCATTGTACTTTTGGTGCTTGTGCTTGTATTGTAAAAGATACAACAGAACCTGGAACTTATGTTGGAGTTCCAGCAAAGAAAATTAAACCTTGGATAGGAAATGAATAATGAAAATTATTTATTTATAAACATAAAGAAAGGTAAAAAGAAAATGAAAAAGATTTTATTATTATTGATATGTATTGCAATGACTTTTACACTTATTGGTTGTAATACAAATACAGGAAATGAAGAAGGTAAAACGACTTATGCAGAAGAAATCATTGTCGGTTACAACAATGACTTAGATACAGCTGACCCATATCAAAGTACCTCTTCACAAACTCATTGGTATACCAATGCAACATTTAGGACGCTGACAAAATCTAATTATGATACAGGCGAACTAGATCCAGTGTTAGCTACTAACTGGGAAGAGTTAAGTGGCAATAACACTCACTGGCGTGTCTATTTAAAAGAAGGTGTTAAATTTCATGATGGTACAACTTTAGATGCTGATGATGTTGTCTTTACTTGGAACTATGCTAAGGATGCAGCAAATGTTGTTAAACCAATCGCTTCTGCAGATGCTATGGTTAAAGAAGTAGTTAAAGTTGATGATTTAACAGTTGATTTCATACTGAATTATTCAATACCTGATTTTATGGTTTACTTGGAAATTAAGATATATTCAAAAGATGCTTTTGACACAATGGATAAAGCAGAAGCTGGAATTATTGGTTGTGGACCATACAAGGTTGGTGAACTAATTTCAGGTGTAAGTTATGGTTTAGAACGTTTTGATGATTATTATGAAGGAACTGAGCAGTTCCCATCAAAGAAAATAACTATTAAAGTTATTCCTGACTTAAACATTCAAGTTGCAGCATTACAAAAAGGTGAAATTGACTATTCTTTCCGTTTACCAAGTACAAGTTATTATGTCTTGGAAGCAGACCCTAACCTAGATTTTTATACTAGAGATGGAGTTCAATCATTTTACATCGGTTTCAATTTTAGAAAAGAAGTTTGGAATGATTTAAATATGCGTAAAGTAATTGCTCATGCTGTAAATAAAGATGATGTTATTGCTATTCATTATGAAGGTGGAGCAACCGCAACTAGAAGTGATAACTTCTGTGTTCCTTCAGGAAAAGGATATGTTGAAGTTAAAGCTATTGGTTATGACCCAGAAGAAGCTAAAAGATTATTGAAAGAAGCTGGCAAAGAAGGAATGAAGGTTGTTATTATGGTTGGCAAGCATAATAAGGCTTTTGCTGAAACAGTTCAAAATGCATTAAATGCTGTTGGCTTTGATGCAGTAATAGATGAAGTTGATGCAACCAACTGGACAACTCTTAAAAAGACTGGTGATTTTGATATCTTTGTTGGTGACTATGCATCATATACAGGTGCTTTATTATTCAATTTTGACAGATTTTTCACAGTAGGTGGACCTTCAAATATGTATGGATTTGTATCACAAGAATGGGAAGATTTAATTGCTGGCGCTCGCCAACTAAGCACTTATGATGAAATGGTCGCTGAGTTTGCAGTGTTACAACAATGGGTTGCAGACAATATACCACTTATTCCAGTTGCTGTAAGCAAATCGTTTTCAGCGGCAGTTAAAGGTGTTAAAGGAGTTAAATTAGCTCCATCTGATAACTTACAAGAAATTTATTATTTATATAAAATAGTTAAAAAATAATAGTCATGAAATTATATTAAGGGAATGACTTTATAAAAAGATTGATTCAAAGGAGATTTACTTATGTTGAAATATATTTTTAAGCGAATTTTAATACTCATTCCCTTAATATTTTTAGTATCGTTTATTGTTTTCGCCTTAATGGACAATGCTCCAGGTGATCCAGTAAGAACACTAGTAGGAGAAAACATGACAGAAGAACAAATTGAACAAAAAAGAGAGGAGTTAGGATTTAACGATCCTCTTTTGGTGCGTTATGGAAGATATATGAAAGGCGTATTTAAAGGAGATTTTGGGAAAAGCTTATATGGTAATAAAGATGTTTTAACAGAATATTTGTTTAGACTCCCTTTTACGGTTAATCTTGCATTGATTTCGATATTTTTTACTCTGATTATATCCATACCGATAGGAATAATTGCTGCAGTAAAGCAAAACACCTGGATTGATGCTATTTTTTCAGCTGGAGCAATTATGGGGTTATCTATTCCTGGTTTTTGGTTGGGACTAATGTTAGTACTTTTATTCTCGGTAAAATTAGGATGGTTTCCAGTTTATGGTGCTGATGAAGGACTTAAAAGCTATATCCTTCCAGCAATAACTTTAGGTGTAGCTAATGCGTCTTTACTGACAAGAATGACTAGATCTTCACTATTGGATACCATTAGACAGGATTACTTAAAAACTGTGAGAGCTAAAGGATTAAGTGAAAGAAAAACGATTTTAAATCATGCCTTTAGAAATGCTTTGATTCCAATTGCGACTATTGCTGGAAGTCAGTTCTCTGGATTGTTGAGTGGTTCTATTATCGTCGAAAATGTTTTCTCTTGGCCTGGAATAGGAACGCTGACAGTTACAGCGATTAGAAACCATGACATTACACTGGCAACTGGATGTGCAGTGTTGACGACAATGTTTACTGCTGTCACACTTTTAATTGTAGATATTTTGTATGCATTTATTGATCCAAGAATCAAAGCTCAATATACAGGTAAATAGGTGATTATATGAAGAAAAATCATAAAAAAGCGAAAAACAAATCATTAATTTGGCGACAGTTTAAAAAGAATAAAGGAGCAGTCATAGGATTGATTGTCTTTTGTATTATTGTTGTTATTGCTATTGTATCAGTAATAGTATTTGATTTTGATGCTGATATCACCGCTGTAAAAGCTGCAGATAGACTTCTTCCACCTAGTAAAGAACACTGGTTTGGCACTGATAACTTGGGTAGAGATGTTTTTGCTAGAGTGTGTTATGGAGCACAGTATTCTTTATTAATTGGTGTAGTTTCGGTAATAATTTCAGTAGTTTTCGGTTCACTGGTTGGAGCATTTGCTGCTTTTGTTGGTGGTTGGATTGAAACGATAATCATGAGATTGATTGAACTATTGCTGATGATACCTGGAATATTATTGGTCATAATGATTGTTTATACTTTTGGAGCATCTATTCCTAATCTTATGTTGGCTTTGGGGTTATCTACCGTTCCTCACTTTGCCAGAAATGCTAGAGCATCGGTTTTAACTGTCAGAAACAATGAATACATTGAAGCATCAAGAGCATTAGGAGCTTCTGAATTAAGCATTTTATTTAAGCATGTTTTACCTAATGCTATTTCGCCTATTTTAGTTCAAGCAACTTCAAGAATTTCTGGATGTATCATTTCAGCTGCCGGATATAGCTTTTTGGGATTAGGAGTTCCATCACCGCTACCTGAATGGGGAGCAATGTTATCTGATGGCAGACCATTTATCTATAATTATCCTTATTTGGAAATATTTCCAGGATTAGCAATAATGATTACAGTGTTGGCAATCAATCAGATTGGTGACGGTTTAAGAGATGCCTTAGATCCTAAACTGAAAAGGTAGGAAGTAAAGATGAAAATATTTGAAAGAAAAAATATAATAGTTCAACAGCCTGAAATTTTTGAAGGCGAATATGTTTTGGATGTTGAAGATTTAAAAATAAGATATGAAACTGACGATGCAGTAGTATATGCGGTTAATGGAATTGATTTAAAACTAAAAAGAAAACAAACATTGGGTTTAGTAGGAGAAACTGGTGCTGGGAAAACTAGCACGGTTTTAGCTTTACTGAAGCTAATTCCAACTCCTCCTGGTGTAGTTGAGGCTAAAAAGATTTTAGTTAATGGCAAGGATGTTATGACTTTATCTGATAAAGAACTTCAACACATTCGTGGCAATGAAATAGCTATGGTGTTTCAAGATCCAATGACTTCTTTAGATCCAGTTTATACTGTTGGTGAACAAATAGCTGAAAGTTATATGATTCATGATAAATTAAGTAAAAAAGAAGCTTTAGAAGAAGCCAAAAAAATGTTGGAAATTGTTGGTATTCCGGCAGAAAGAAGTACAGATTTTCCTTATCAATTTTCAGGAGGGATGAAACAGAGAGTTGTTATAGCTATTGCTTTGGCATGTCGTCCAAACATTCTGATTGCTGATGAACCTACCACAGCATTAGATGTTACTATACAGTCACAAGTTTTAGATTTGATGAAAAAATTAAACGAACAATATCAAACATCAACAATCATGATTACTCATGATTTAGGAATTGTTGCTGAAACATGTGATGAAGTTGCTGTTATGTATGCGGGTCAAATTGTTGAAAAGGGAACTCTTGAAGATGTTTTTGAAAATACGAAACATCCTTATACTGAAGGGTTATTTAATTCATTGCCAAATATGAATGATAGAAATTCAAAACTGAATCCAATTAAAGGATTGATTCCAGATCCAACAATTGTTTTTGCAGGTTGTCCATTTGCTGAGCGATGCAGATATGCTAAGGAAAAATGTTTTAAGCAAAAGCCAACTGTCAAGCATTTAAGCGAAAGTCATCAAGTAAAGTGTCTAAGATATGATGAGGTAGACTTCAAGATTGAGAGGGCCTTAAAATGAGTGAAGTATTATTGAAGGTAATTGACTTAAAAAAATATTTTAAAACCCCTAAAGGAATGCTACGTGCTGTTGATGGAGTAAGTTTTACTATTGAAAAAGGTAAGACTTTAGGTATTGTTGGTGAATCTGGATGTGGAAAATCAACAACTGGAAGAAGCATTTTAAGACTTACTGAACCAACAAGTGGTCAAGTAATTTTTGATGGAAAAGATATTTTGAAATTGTCAAAAAAAGAAATGGTTGCTATGCGCAAGGAAATGCAAATCATTTTTCAAGACCCATTTTCATCTTTAGATCCAAAGATGACAGTTAGTCAATTAATTAAAGAGCCACTTGTTATTCACAAGATTTATACAAATAATGAAGACATTGAAAAAAGGATTCGTGAATTAATGGAGCTTGTTGGACTAACTCCAAGATTATATGATTCATATCCTCATGAATTAGATGGTGGAAGAAGACAAAGAATTGGAATTGCTAGAGCTTTAGCGGTTAATCCAAAGTTTATTGTTTGTGATGAACCAGTATCAGCTTTAGATGTCTCAATTCAAGCGCAAATATTAAATTTGTTAAAAGAGTTACAAGAGAAACTTGATTTAACATATATATTTGTTACGCACGATTTATCAGTTGTTTACTATTTTGCTGATGATATTGCAGTAATGTATTTAGGTAAATTAGTTGAAAAAGCTCCAGCTGAAGAGTTGTTTGCTAATCCAAAACATCCTTATACCCAAGCCTTACTGTCTGCTATTCCTTCAGTGGATATTAGGAAGAAAAAAGAAAGAATTATTTTGAAAGGTGAAATAACTTCGCCAATCAATTTGCCAGATTATTGTCGATTTGCCAATAGATGTAGTTATTGCCAACAGGATTGTAAAAATGGCGATCCAAAATTAGTGGAAATTAGTCCAAATCATTTTGTTGCTTGTTTTCACCCATTAGGAAAGGAAGGAATATTATGAAAAAACCATTAACTGGAATAAAAGTATTAGAACTTGCTGACTATGTTTCAGCGCCTGTTTGTTGTCGACTGTTAGCTGATTTAGGTGCTGAAGTAATTAAGATTGAAAGAAACACAGGAAATGTCTGGAGAGTTACAGGTAAAAACTATATACCTACAAGATTTACAGATGAAGAAAATCCTGTTTATGATATTTATAACACTGGTAAAAAACATATTACATTAGATTTGAAAACAGAAGAAGGAATGAAAATATGTAAAGAACTATTAGCTACTTCGGATGTTTTTGTCACAAACAATCGTTTAGCTGCTTTAAAAAGACTGGGTTTATCATATGAAGATATTAAAGATGAATTTCCTCGCTTGATTTACGCTATTGGTTTGGGCTATGGAGAAAAAGGTCCATTTGCTGAAGATCCAGCTTATGATCAGACTGCGTTCTGGGCCAGAAATGGATTTTTATTAGATATGGCTCCATTAAGTGAAAACTATATGCCTGTTTGTCCTCCAGCTAGTATGGGTGATACAGTTACAGGGTTAACTTTAATGGGAGAAATATGTGCAGCATTATTTAATAGAACCAAAACAGGGAAAGGCGATTATGTTAGAAGTTCTTTATACCATAATGGCATTTTTGCGATGGGTACGATGCAAATTATTGCTCAAAAACCATTTGGTCGAGTTTATCCAAGAACAAGAGCAGAACACAGTCTTCCTAATGGTTATTACAAATGTAAAGACGACCAATATATTTTCATCGCATCTGGTTATGCACCACAATTAGTTCCTGGTGTCTTTAAAATGATTGGTTTAGGTCACCTTATCAATGATGAAAGATTTAATTCAATTGAGGCTAGAAATGAGAATAGGGATGAATTTTATCAGATTTTATGTGATTGTTTCATTACTAAAAATAGAGATGAATGGATAGAAATTGGAAAGCAATTTGATATACCAGTAAGTCCAATGAACCATTTCAGTGATATATCAGAAGATGAACAAGCTTGGGCTAATGGATATGTTCAACATGTTGCTTATTCCAATGGTAATACTGACATCATTGCTTCAAGTCCAATTGAAATGGATTCTGTTGGACCATTAGAAACACTTCCTTCTGGTAGTATTGGACATGACAATGATGAAATCTTATCAAGATTGGGATATAGCAAGCAAGATATTAAATTGTTAAAAGAAAAAAAGGTTATTTAATTAAAAATGTACAGATAATTTACAACCTACGAAAAAAGGTTAAAAAAATCCAGTTTAACTGGATTTTTATTAAATCTGTATTAGGAAAATAATAGCAATACCTTAAAATATTTATAATAAGTAACTAACAGTTTCAGCATAAATGAAAACCATTATCAATACTTGTTTTTGTTGTGATATAATTTTGTTAGGAAGTGTAAAAAATGAAAAAAGTTTTATGTATTGGTGGAGGAACAGGACAATCTGCATTACTCAAAGGATTAAAACAAATTGATGGAATAGAGTTAGCAACTGTTGTTGCGACCGCGGATGATGGTGGTTCAACTGGGCAGTTAAGAAATGTTTTCAATCTACCAGCAATGGGCGATGTGAGAAATGTTATGGTAGCTTTAGCTGATAGTGAAGACTTAATGACCAAAATAATGAATCATCGTTTTGATTCTAATTCAGGACAATTATCGGGACACAATTTAGGTAACATAATCATTTCAGCTTTAGCAATTGATGAAAAGGATTTTTATAGAGCAGTTGTTGGGCTATGCAAAATACTTAGAGTAAAGGGGAAGGTATATCCAAGTACTACTCAATCAGTTACTCTAAAAGCACATATGAATGATGGAAGTATAGTTTCTGGTGAAACTCAAATTAGAGAAAGCGATAAACATGTAAAAGATGTTTTCTATGATGAAAAAGTTGATACTTATCCACAGTTGTTACAGGCGATTGATGAAGCAGACTATATCATTGTGGGTATTGGTTCTTTATATACATCAATATTACCGAACATCATAATTGAAGATATCAGAAAGGCTTTATGTAGTTGTAAAGGCAAAATAATATATTATTGTAATATTATGACTGAAAAAGGAGAAACGGATAATTATTCCGTAGAAAAACATGTTGAAGTCATTCATAAACATATTGGATCAGATATTATAGATGCGGTTATTATTAGTCGTGATATTTTCCCTGAAGCAGTTATAAAAAGTTATTCTTTAGAAGAAGCAGAAATTGTTAAATTAGAAAGAAATGAACATCCTTATAAAGTTTATCTTCATAGTTTATTAAGTTTTGAAAACAACTTGGTAAGACATGATCCAATAAAGGTAAGAGATAGCTTTTTAGAAATAATGAGGGATATGTAAATGTCGTTTGCATCAAAAGTAAAAGATGAAATTACTAGATTACAACTAGATGAAGGATCTAAAAGAGGTCTTCTTTCTGGCTTGCTTCAATCTTTAGCAAGTATCGGAATTTCTAATAGCGGTATATCTTTGACTTTAAAAATCTCAAATGGTCAAATTGCTAAAAGAGCTGCCTTAGATTTAAGAGATCTTTATAATGTCAGAAGTCAGTTTTCAGTAGTAAAACAACAAAAGTTACATAAAAGGAATGTTTATCGTATTACTATAACTGAAAAGGTTAAAGAAATCTTAAATGATTTAGACTTATGGACTGATAGAGGTTTACAAGATCATCCTCGTATGATGTTTTTAGCAACTGATGAAATGGTTAGAGGATATGTAGCAGGAACATTTTTAGCTACTGGTTCAATTAATAGACCCACCAGCACAAACTATCATATGGAAGTTACTGCCAACAGTGAAGGTCATGCTGATTTTTTGATTAAGTTATTGGCTAAATTTAGAATCCCTGCTAAAAAAACTGAAAGAAGAAACAAGACAATTGTTTATATTAAATCAGGTGAAGATATTGCTAACTTTTTAATTCTAATTGGTGCTAATGATGCTTTAATGGAATTTGAAAATGAAAGAATTAATCGAGATTATTTCAATAATTTCCAAAGATTAGAAAATATCAATATTGCTAATGAACAAAAGACTTTAGCAGTTGCTCAAAAACAAATTGAAGCTACACAGTATATACTAGATAGAAAATTGGAAAATCAGTTAAGAAAAGAAGATTTAGAAGTTGCAATGTTAAGAATGGAATTTCAAGATGCATCTTTAAATGAACTAGCAGAAGAGTATTATAAAAGAACAGGTGTCTTATTAAGTAAATCGGGTATAAGACATCGATTTAATAAAATCTTAGCTCTAAAAGAAAAATACGAGGAAAGAGAAAGAGAATTGGAGGAATAAATGAATAAAGAAACATTATATTCAATTATATTTACTTTAGTTGTTGTTGCTACCACAATTTTACTGTGGCCATTGATTAAGTGGTTTGTTTTAATTGTTTTAATTTTAGCAGCTATGCTTTTTGTAAAAGTGGTTATTGAATCAAGAAAAGTAAAAGAAGAAATACAAAAAGATCCACAAAGACATTATAATAATGTCAGTGGAGATGTTATCAATGCTGAATATACTGAAAAAGAAATAGAAGAATAATTGATAGGTAAAGTATGATAAGAAGAGGAAGAGAAGAAGATAAAAGAGCAATTTTTGATTTGTATACCAAAAGTGGAATTCCAGATTTAAAAAGTCAGGATGAATATTTTATTAATGCTTTTATTCCTGAAAATGTGTTAGTTAATGATGTTAATGGTTTTGTAGTTGCATCAATGCAAACAAACTACCATCCTTTAATGTTGCATGAAAAAAGACTTTCAGCATCAGTCATCTTCGGTCAATTTTATGATAGCAGTAAGGGTATCAAATATTATGATGTTTTAAAAGAAGAGGTGTTTGATCAGCAAAAATATAAAACGCTAGTGACAATTATTCCAACAAAGAATCCAGCTGAATATGAAAGATATGGTTTTGAAGCAGTCTATAATCAAAGACTTTATACAATTTCTCGTTCTGATTTAGAAAATAGTTCTTATGCAGGAGTAAATAAAAGCTTTAAAGTTAAAGATTTAGTTAATGCTTATGATGAATTTATCAAAAACTTTAATGGTTATATGGTAAGAGATTATAACTATTACATGAATCTAATAGATTTATTACAAATGAAAAGATATAACCTTGTGGCTTTTTACGATGATGATGGTAATTGTAAAGGTTATATGATATATTTTATTGAAAGCAGCAAAATAGTGATTGAAGAAATTATTTATTTAGATGGCTTAGCACTAACTAGACTGTTATGTTATGCACTAAGAAGGAAAAAAAGTATTCAGGTCTTTGTTTCAGAACATGAAGACTTATCTAAAGCTTACCCTTCAGTTAGTTATAAGTTAGTTAACGGTTATGTGGCTAGAATTAACGATTTTGAATTATTCAACCAGCTTTACGAAAGTAATGTAACAACTACTATGGAAGGCTTTAATTTACTAGGTAAAGCCTTATATATAAATGATTTGAACTATTAATTATGGAGGTTATTATGAAATTAAAAGGAACAAAAACAGAAAAAAACTTATGGGAAGCATTTGCAGGTGAATCTCAAGCTAGAAACAAGTATACTTATTATGCTTCAACCGCAAAAAAAGAAGGATACGAACAAATTGCTGCCATCTTTTTAGAAACTGCTGACAATGAAAAAGAACATGCTAAATTATGGTATAAGCATTTAAATGGCATTGGTTCAACTTTAGAAAATTTAAAAGATGCTGCTGCAGGTGAAAACTATGAATGGACTACGATGTATAAAGAAATGGCTGCTACTGCTAGAGAAGAGGGTTTTATTGAAATTGCCCAGCAAATGGAAGGAGTAGCAGAAATTGAAAAACATCATGAAGAAAGATATCGCAAATTAGTTGATAATATCAATAAAGGTGAAGTATTTGAAAAAGTTGGAGAAAGCACTTGGATTTGTAGAAATTGTGGACACTTATATTTTGGAAAAGTTGCTCCAGAAGTATGTCCAGTATGTGATCATTCTCAAGCATACTTTATGCTCCATGTAGAAAATTATTAAAAACTTAAGAGTATTTTAAATTACAATAAATAGACCCTTAAAGGTCTATTTTATTTAAGCATAACCTTTATTTAATGTATAATGAAAATATAAGATTTAAAAAGAAAGGGAAAAATGAAAGAACCAGTTGTTGACTCAAAAAAAGACGATGATGTTAAAAGAGCGTTATATTCAGTAATTAACGCGGTAATAGTTGCTATAATAGCAAGCATTGTATTTGCTATTAAGCCAAATCTTAATAGAGGATTGGTTGTCTACTTGATATATTTTTTAACCGAGTTATTTGGAGAGTTTTTATTTAGAAAGTCAAAGAATAAAAATAAAGAAGATAGTATAAAAAAGTAATCATTATCGGAAAGAAGAAAAAATGAAAAGAATATTAGTTACAGGTGGGGCAGGTTTTATTGGTTCACATTTATGTAAGAAACTTTTACAACAAGGACATAAAGTAATCTGTCTTGATAATATGTATACTGGAACTTACGAAAACATAAAAAGTTTTCATGAAAATAAAAATTTTGATTTTATAAATGCTGATATCACTAGTCCAATAGAATTAGAAATTGATCAAATATATAATCTTGCTTGCCCTGCTAGTCCAGTTCATTATCAGCATGACCCTATTATGACAGCTAAAACTAGTTTTTTAGGTGCTTTAAATGTTTTAGAGTTAGCTAAAAAGAATAAAGCGAGAGTACTACAAGCAAGTACAAGTGAAATTTATGGAGATCCATTAATTCATCCACAAACAGAAAAATATAGAGGGAATGTCAATACTATTGGGCCAAGGGCTTGTTATGATGAGGGAAAAAGAATTGCAGAAACGTTATTTTTCGATTATCAAAGACAGTATGGAGTTGATATTCGTGTGGTTCGTATTTTTAATACTTATGGTCCAAATATGTTAAAAAATGATGGAAGGGTAATTTCAAACTTTATTGTCCAAGCATTGAATAATGAGGATATCACTATTTATGGAGATGGAACACAAACTAGGAGTTTTTGTTATGTTGATGATTTGGTAGATGGTTTGATAAAAATGATGGAAAACGATAATTTCAGTGGGCCAGTTAATTTAGGCAATCCACATGAAATGACAGTTTATGAATTAGCTCAAATAATTATAGAAAAAACTGGCTCAAATTCTAGGATTGTATATAATGATTTACCAGAGGATGATCCAATAAAAAGAAAGCCAGTAATAAAACTAGCAAAAGAAAAGTTAAATTGGCAACCAATTGTTTCAATATCTGAAGGTTTAGATAGAACCATTGAATATTTTAAAACAAAGATTTGATTTCTAAGAAAGGAAGTAAATCAAAATGAAAGCAAGTGAGATAAACACAATAGTTATTGTTGGAATAGGTTATGTTGGCTTAAGTTTAGCGACACTTTTGGCAACTGAAAAAGAAGTCATTGCAGTTGATATTAACAAAGAGAAAGTAGACAGTGTAAACTTGAGAATTTCACCAATTAAAGATGAGTATATAGAAAAGTATTTTAAAGAAAGAGAGTTAAATTTAACAGCTACTGTAGATAGCAACAAAGCATATGACTTAGCAGATTTAGTTATTATTTCCACTCCAACCAATTATGATGAAGAGAAAAATTGTTTTGATACTTCTGTAGTTGAAATGGTTGTTAAACAAATCATATCAATCAATCCTGAAGTTCCTATTGTGATAAAATCAACAGTACCAATTGGGTTTACTCAAAATATGGTTAATAAATATAATAAAAACAATATCCTATTTAGCCCAGAGTTTTTAAGAGAGTCAAAAGCTTTGTATGATAATTTATATCCAAGCAGAATAATAGTCGGTTGTAAAAAAGAAAGTGAAACTATTGCCTATAATTTTGCAGTATTATTAAAAAAATGTGCAATTAAAAAAGATGTTGAGATTTTATGTATGGAGCCAACAGAAGCAGAAGCAGTGAAACTATTTGCCAACACTTATTTAGCTTTACGTGTTTCTTATTTCAATGAATTAGATACTTTTGCTGAGTCGAAAGGATTAGATACAAGTAAGATTATAAAAGGCATAAGTTTAGATCCAAGGATAGGAGATTTTTATAATAACCCATCTTTTGGCTATGGAGGCTATTGTTTGCCGAAAGATAGTAAGCAGTTATTATCAAATTATAAAGATATTGATGAAAAAATAATAAGTGCTATTGTAGAAAGTAATGAAACAAGAAAAGATTTTATTGCCAAAAGAGTTTTAGATAAAGCTCAAGATGATGCAAATGGAGAAAAATGTATTATTGGAATATATAGATTAACTATGAAAACAAATTCAGACAATTTTAGACACAGTGCAATTCAAGGAGTAATAGAAAGACTTAAAAAACAAGGGGTAACCTTAGTTGTTTATGAACCTACACTAGAAAATGAAGATACAATATATGATTTAAAGGTTATTGATAATATTGTTGAATTTAAAAAGATGTGTAATATTATTATTGCTAATCGATATGAAAAACAATTGCTGGATGTAGAAAATAAAGTGTATACTAGAGATATTTTTGGAAGAGATTAAAGTTTAAACAATTAATTATCAAAAAGAACGAAAGTTCTTTTTTTGTTGTATAACTTGAAAATTGTTTAGTGGTAAAATTGTTAAACATCTTTAAAAAAGGCCTGAATAAAACCATGTAAAATTCATGAAAATATGTGTTGGGTAGATGTTGTTAAAATTGACTTTTAGCCACTAAAACCCTATAATTTATGTGTAACAAAAAAAGACTATAGGAGGATTTAAAATGTCAGTTAAAGTTGCTATTAATGGTTTCGGACGTATTGGTCGTTTAGCATTTAGACAAATGTTCGGGGCAAAAGGTTATGACATCGTAGCTATTAATGACTTAACAAGCCCAGCTATGTTAGCTCATTTATTAAAGTATGATACTGCTCAAGGCGGTTATTGCGGTGTTTTTGGGGAAAATTTACATACAGTAACTTCTAAGGAACCTGTATATGAAGAAGATGGAAAAACAATTAAAGTTCCAGGTTCAATCACAGTTGATGGCGAAGAAATTATTATTTATTCAATGCCAAATGCAAAAGATTTACCATGGAGAGAATTAGATGTCGATGTAGTTTTAGAATGTACAGGATTCTATACATCAAAAGCTAAGTCACAAGCTCATATTGATGCTGGTGCTAAAAAAGTTGTAATCTCTGCTCCTGCAGGAAATGATTTACCAACAATCGTTTACAATGTTAACCACAAAATCTTAAAAGCTGAAGATACAATCATATCAGCAGCAAGTTGTACTACAAACTGCTTAGCTCCGATGGCTAAAGCATTAAACGATTATGCACCAATTGAATCAGGTATTATGACAACTGTTCATGCTTACACTGGTGACCAAATGACTTTAGATGGACCACACAGAAAAGGTGATTTACAAAGAGCGAGAGCTGCTGCTGCTAATATTGTTCCAAATACTACAGGAGCTGCTAAAGCTATCGCATTGGTTATTCCAGAATTAACTGGAAAATTAATTGGTGCTGCTCAACGTGTTCCTACAATTACTGGATCAATCACAATTTTACATGCAGTAGTTAAAGGAAAAGATATCACTGTTGATTCTATTAATGCTGTTATGAAGGCAGCTGCAGATGAGTCTTATGGATATACAGAAGAAAGATTAGTTTCTTCAGATACTATCGGTATGACTTATGGTGCATTATTTGATGCTAACCAAACAATGGTTGCTAAAATTGATGATGAAACATATCATGTGCAAATTGCTGCATGGTATGACAACGAAATGAGTTACACTAGCCAAATGGTTAGAACAATTAAATACTTAGCTGAAATCTAACATTCTATATTTAGCAATAAAAAAACTCCAGTTAATTCTGGAGTTTTCTTTTGGTTTAAAAAATATTATTGTATGGTACAATATTTAAGAGGATAGTTTATGAAATCAATTTATGACCTTAATTATAACCAATTAGTAGAAATGTGTTTAGAAAATGGCTTTAAAAAATATAATGCTAATCAAATTTTTGCATGGTTATATCGTAAAAGAGTCACTACCTTTGATGAAATGACTGATATTAGTAAAAACTTAAGACAGTTTTTAAAAGAAAACTATTCCATTGGAACTTTAGAAATCTTACAGCTACAAATAAGTGAAGATTCAACAAGAAAATATTTATTCAGACTAACTGATGGCAGTAGTATTGAAGTAGTTTTAATGCATTATGATTATGGTAATACTATTTGTGTTACAAGTCAGGTTGGTTGCAATATGGGATGTACCTTCTGTGCTAGTGGACTTTTGAAGAAACAAAGAGATTTAACTAGTGGAGAAATGGTTTTGCAAGTATTATCAGTTCAAAAAGAAATTGATAAATTAGAAAAGAGAATTTCACATATTGTGGTAATGGGAACAGGTGAACCGTTTGATAATTATGATAATGTTATGAATTTTTTAAGTATTGTTAATCATGATTTGGGTTTAGGTATTGGAGCTAGACATATCACAATTTCTACTTGTGGTTTAGTTGAGGGGATTAAAAGATTCGCTGATGAAAAAACACAATACAACTTGGCTATTTCTCTACATGCTCCAAATGATGAAATAAGAAATCAAATTATGCCCGTTAATAAGGCCTATCCAATTTCTGAGTTAATGGAGGCGCTAAAATATTACTCTATTAAAAACAATCGAAGATTATCATTCGAATATATACTATTAAAGGGAGTAAACGATACTGAAAAATGTGTCAGTCAATTAGCTGAACTAACAAAACAGTTTGATGTTTATGTCAATTTAATTCCTTATAATCACGTTGATGAAAATGGTTATATTTCAACTGACTATAAAAGTGCAATGGCCTTTTATGATATGTTGATGAGAAAAAATGTAAGATGTACACTTCGCCAAAAGATGGGCGATGATATAGATGCTGCCTGTGGGCAGTTAAGAAGTAAATACGAAAGGAAAAAGATTCATGAGTAGTTATGGTTTAACCGATACTGGAAAACTTAGAAAATTAAATCAAGATAGTTTTGTTATCGTTGATAACGAAAAGCTTTTTCTTGGAGTTGTTTGCGATGGCATTGGTGGAAATAATGCTGGAGAAGTTGCTGCTGATTTAGCTTCTAAGGTAATGGCTTCATATTTTAATGGTGGCTATAAAGCAGAAAATCAAATTGAAAAAATGCATAACGCGATTGATGTATCAAATTCAGCTGTTTACAAAAAAGGAGTTGAAGATGAAAAATGCAGAGGAATGGGTACAACTTTAGTTGCAGCATATGTGGATAGTGAATGTACTTTAATTGCTAATATTGGAGACTCAAGAGGCTATATCCTAACTAAAGATAATAAATTAATCCAAATTACTGAAGACCATACTTTAATGAACGATTTAATTAAATTACATGGTTTAACAGAAAATGCAGCAAAACATATGGTTGGAAAAAATGTCATTTCTAAAGCAGTAGGGGTTTTTGAAAAAGTAGAAGCTGATGTTTTTGAGGTGAAACAAGACTACAAGGCTATTTTATTATGTTCTGATGGTTTACATGGTTTTGTAGATGATGAAAAAATTGAAGAAGTATTATTGTCTAGAAGTACCATTGAAAATAAAGTAAAAAAACTAATTAAAAAGGCTAATGAAGCAGGCGGGTTAGATAACATCACTGTTTTAATTTATCAGAGGTAATTGTTATGGCTGAAATGATTGGAAATAGATATATTTTAGTTAAAAAAATAGGTGAAGGTGGAATGGCAGACGTTTATTTAGCCATTGACTCTATTTTAAAACGTGAAGTAGCGGTTAAAATTTTAAGAGGTGATTTAGCAAGTGATCCAGTTAATTTAACAAGATTTAAAAGAGAAGCTCTAGCTATCACATCTACTTCTCACCCAAATATTGTTGAAGTTTTTGATGTTGGACAACAAGATGGCAAGCATTATATTGTTATGGAATATGTTCATAGTAAAACTTTAAAACAATTAATTCGCTCTAGAGGAAATATCCCAATTGATGAAGCAGTAAATATCATGAAACAATTAGTTTCAGCTGTAGAGCATGCTCATAAGATGGGGATTATTCATCGTGATGTTAAATCACAAAATGTCTTGGTCAAAGATGATGGAACGGTAAAATTATCAGATTTTGGTATAGCTTCAATAATTGGAGTTTCGGAAATTACAAAAACTGATACTGTTGTTGGTTCAGTTCACTATATGGCTCCAGAACTGGCTCAAGGAAAACCAGTGAAAGTTCAATCTGATATATATTCATTAGGTATTGTGTTTTATGAACTATTGACAGGTGACGTGCCATATCATAGTGAAACAGCGGTAGAAGTGGCTCTTAAGCATATGCATAACGATGTGCCACCAGTTAAAAATTTCAATGCTCAGATTCCACAATCAGTTGAAAATATCGTTACTAAAGCAACAGCGAGAAACATTGATTTAAGATATAAAACTGCCATGGAAATGTACAATGATTTGGTAACTTGTTTAGATTTGGCTAGAAGTTATGAACCAAAACTAGATTTAAAAGAAATTGAACAAAAGAAAATATTAGAAGAGAATAAAAAGCAAAATAAACCACAAATGATAAAAAGAAAAAGGAAGAAAAACCTTGATTATATGAATGCTTTTGCTATTGGTGGAGCAATACTTTTGGCTTTTCTAATCCTGTTTTTATTGATTAAACTATCTACTGGACTATCAAATAATAAAGAAATGGTTAAAGTTCCTAATGTTTTGAATTATAAGGTTGAAGATGCAATTATCTTAATTGAATCACAAGGACTGAAGGTGGAAAGAATAGATTATGAATCTACTTTTGACTATGATAAAGGAATCGTGTTTTCAATTTCTCCATTAGTTGGAACTGAGGTTATTAAAAATAGTAAGGTTGTGTTATCTGTTTCCTTAGGTAAGAAATTTGAAATTGAAAATTATGTGGGTAAAGATATCAATACGGTTAAACCGATGTTAGAATTAGAAGGATTTGAAGTAATTGTTTTGCTGGTGGAAAGCAAAGACCATAAAAAGGATGAAATAATTACCCAAAGTTTGTATGTAGGAATGATATTAGATCCAACCGATAAGAAGATTATTAACTTTGATGTAGCAACGGACATTTCGTTTATGATTCCACTTAGTATTGAAGGAATGAACGTTGATGAAGCAAAAGCATTGTTGGAAGAAATGGGAGCAAAAGTTATGCTAGATCAGCTCAACATTGAAGATAACTTGGATGAAAATGGAGATTATATTGTCCCTCGAGGTACTGTAGTAGGCTGTAGTCCTAGTTGGGGAACATATTATGTTCAAACAGAAGGAGTAGTTATAACTTTAAGTTATTATTAATATGAAAGGGAAAATTATAAAAATTGTATCGAATCAATACACAGTTTATAGTGAAGGAAAAGCATATGATTCACTAGCGATGGGTAAAGTGCGTTTGCAAGATAAGCCTGTTGTTGGGGATGAAGTACAGTTTGAACTTATTGATGAGCAATATTGTATCCAGAAAATATTGGAAAGAAAAAATCAAATGACTAGACCAGCAATCAGTAATGTTGATCAAGCGATGATTGTAATGAGTGCTGTAGAACCAGATTTCTCAAATGTTTTAGTGGATAGGTTGATATTTTTAATCAGTTATAATGATATTGAACCAGTTATTATTATCACAAAGATGGATTTAATTGATGAATCTAGTGATATTTATAAGTATATAGAAGATTATCGTAAATCAGGATACAAAGTAATTTGTACTGGCTTTGGAGATGAATTAACCAAATTAAAAGAAGTTTTAAAAGATAAAGTAACTGTTTTGGCTGGTCAATCAGGTGTAGGGAAAAGCAGTTTGTTAAATAGATTGGATAAAAGTTTTTCCTTACAGACCCAAGAAATTTCTAAAGCTTTAGGTCGTGGAAAACATACAACCAGACACACACAGCTTTATCAGGTTGCTGATGGCTGGTTAGCAGATACTCCAGGATTTTCATCACTTGACTTTTCGTGGATTGATTCAAAAGTTCTAATTGGAAAGATAAAAGATTTTAAAGTAGAAGAAGACTGTAGATTTAATGATTGCCAACATATAAACGAACCAGATTGTGCTATTAAAAAAGGTGTTGAAGAAGGTAGAGTTTCATCTTTAAGATATAAAAATTATTTAGATGTCGTACCTTTGTGTAACCAAAGAAAGGAGTGGGAATTATGATTATTGTATCACCATCATTATTATCAGCTAATTTTTTAAATCTTGAAAAGGATATTGAAATGTTTAATAAATCAAATGCTCAATGGTTGCATTATGATGTTATGGATGGAAACTTTGTTCCAAATATAACTTTTGGACCACAAATTTTAAAGCAAGTATGTACGATTACCGATAAGTTTATTGATGTGCATATTATGGTAGTTAATCCATTAGAAACGATTGATTATTTTGAAAATTGTCGAATAGATATGTTAACGTTTCATTATGAAGCAGTTAACGATTTACAGCAGTGTAATGCTGTTATAGATAAGATTCACGAAAAAGGAATACAGGCAGGAATCTCAATAAAACCTAATACTCCAGTAGAGATTTTAGAACCTATTCTACACAAAATTGATATGGTTCTAATAATGTCAGTAGAACCAGGTTTTGGTGGACAAAAGTTTATGCCAAACATGCTTGGTAAATGCGATTGGTTGCATGATTATCGTAGAAAAAACAATTTGAATTATTTAATTCAAATTGATGGTGGCATAAATTATGAAACTGGAAAAATGGCAGTTGAACATCATTGTGATTGCTTAGTTGCTGGTTCTTACTGTTTCAACAATCCTATAAGTTTTGATCATGGAGTGAATAGTCTTTTAAGTTTAAAGAAGGAGAACCAATGAGAAAAATAAATATTATTATTTCAATACTTTTAATGTTGATTTCTTTAACTGGCTGTAAACCTAATCAAGTAAAGACAGATAATGTTAGATTTAAAGAAGAATATGAAAGTTTAAATGGGCAGTTAAATGAAAATGGTAAAACAATAACAAGTATTGAAATTAATGAAAATAACTCAATTAAATATATTGAACAGCAGGATGTTATTGAAGCATTAATAAATGGAACTCATGTTGTATATTTTGGTTGGCCAGAGTGTTCTTGGTGTCGAAGAGCTTTGCCTGTTTTAATTGATGCAGTTAATGAATATCCAGGAATGAGGATATATTATTTCACTATTAGACAAGCAAGACAGGACTATGAAAATGGTGTTGATAGCGAACTTGCTAGTTTATATAAAGAAGTTTCTAAAGTGTTACTTTTAAGTGATGTTGATTTTGCTGGGATTAGCGAAGTAGATGAAAATGGAGTTTTAAAAATTGTTGCTTCAATGTTGATATTTGTTAAAGATGGAGAAATCATTGCGACACACAGAAGAACAGTGCCAACACACCTTGATAGTTATGAAGAATTGACTGATGAGCAGAAAAATGAATTGAAAGCAATATACGATAATTATCTAAAACAAATGTTAATTGAAGATCCTGAAGGATGTTCAGGTTGTTAAATATAATTTAGATTAATGAAAAACAAAAGAGACTACAGATTTTTCTGTAGTTTTTTTAGAGTAGGGAAACGGTTATTGACATATGCCACAAACAATGTATAATAATAGTAGATGGCATATGCCATTAATGAAGGAGGTGAAAACGATGTTTAGAAGAGAAAGAAGACCAAGAGGATTAGGGTTAATGAGAAGAAGATCTGGATTTTGTTTGCGTGCTGGAGCACTAGGGTGTGCTGCAAGTTTTGGGGCAGGATTAGGTTTAGGACTATCTTGCAGACGTGGTTTAGGAATAAATATTACTAGAAATCCAGATATCAATCAAGAAAATCCTAAAACTGAAAAAGAGCTGTTGGAACAGCAAAGAGCTTTACTGCAACAGCAACTTGATGTTGTTGATGAACAACTAGATACCTATAATGAAAATTAGAAGTAACCAGAAACATTCTGGTTTTTCTAGTTGTATTATGGAGGTGATATTATTATGGCAAGACCAGTAAAATTTAGACGAGTCTGCAATTTGCCTAAAAACAATAGATTTGGACCACTTGGCAAAGTGTTGAATGAAAAAAATAATATCGTTATGACAGTTGATGAATATGAAACCATTAGATTAATTGATTTGGAAAATTATAATCAAGAAGAGTGTGCAAACCAAATGAATATTGCTCGAAGTACGGTTCAAGGTATTTATATTGAAGCTAGAAAGAAGCTTGCTGAAGCATTAGTTAATGGAGCCACATTAGTTATTGAAGGTGGTAGATATCATCTTTGCGATGGACAGGAAAATGGATGTGGTCGAGGCTGTCATAGAGGAAGACATGGCAGACGTTTTGAATAGAATGTAAAAAAACAAATATTGAAAGGAGAATGAAATGAGAATAGCAATTCCAGTAGAAAATAAAAGTTTAGATTCAAATGTATGTTTATCATTTGGACGAGCGCCATATTTTCTAATTTATAATGTAGAAACAAAAGAAAGTGATTTTGTTGTAAATACAGCAGCAACAGCTGCAGGTGGAGCAGGTATTAAAGCAGCGCAAACAATAGTTGATAATAAAGCAAATGCTTTATTAGTTATTCAACTAGGTGAAAATGCTGCTAGTGTTTTAAAAGCAGCTGATATTAAGATTTATCAGGCAATAAACACTACTGCTAAAGAAAATATTGAGGCGTTTGCTAGTAATAAACTTTCTTTGTTGGAAAGAACACACGCAGGATTTCATGGCCGAAGGAACAGATAATATGAAAATAGCTGTGCTAAGTGGTAAAGGGGGAACAGGTAAAACACTGGTGTCCGTAAATTTAGCTGCAGTATCAAAGAAAGCAACCTATATAGATTGTGATGTAGAAGAAGCCAATGGACATTTATTTTTTAAACCAAAGTGGGTTGAAAAAGAAAGAATTACTGTAAAAATCCCTGAAGTAGATAGTAAACTTTGTGATGGCTGTCGTAATTGTGTTGATTTTTGTAAATTTAATGCTTTAGCTTATATAAATGATGAACTGAAAATCTTTGATGAAATATGTCATTCTTGTGGTGGTTGTATTTTAGTATGTCCTCAAAAGGCTTTAGTGGAGAAAGACAAAGTAATTGGAACAATTCAAAAAGGTATTTCAGATAATGTGACTATTTATACAGGAGTATTAAATACTGGTGAACCATCAGGGGTACCAATTATTAATAAGTTGTTATCTGAAAAGAATCTGAAAGAGAACAAACTGACTGTTATTGATTGTCCACCTGGAAGTTCTTGTGTTGTTATGGAAAGTATTAAGGATGCAGACTACTGTATATTAGTAGCTGAACCCACTTTATTTGGGGTTCATAATCTTGATATGGTTTATCAATTAATTAAATTATTTGATAAACCATTTGGAGTAGTTCTTAATAAATGTCTAGAAGAAGATAATCCAGCAGAAAGATATTGTCTTGAAAATAATATTAAAGTATTAAGCAAAATTCACTTTGATAATAAATTAGGAATGTTAAATTCAAATGGTGAAATAGTTGCTAATAAAGATGAAAATTATAGAATGCTATTTTCCTTATTGCTTGACAGTGTGATAAAGGAGGTGCAAAATGAAACAATTATTAATCCTTAGTGGTAAAGGTGGCACTGGTAAAACGACAATCGCAAGTGCCTTTATCAGATTATCTCAAGCCAAGGTTTATGCTGATTGTGATGTTGATGCACCTAATCTTCATCTTATCAGTGGTTGGGATATTGAACCTGTAAGAAGTGATTATTATGGACTGCAGAAAGCAGAAATTGATATAAGTCAATGTATTCAGTGTGGTCAGTGTCATGAAAATTGTCGCTTTGATGCCATTACACTAGATGAAGTATATAAAATTAATCCTTATGCCTGTGAAGGGTGCAGTGTTTGTGAATTTGTTTGTCCAACAAAAGCAATAAAAATGGTGCCAGAAGTAGCTGGAGAGTTAATGTTGTATAGTGATAAAGAAAAAGCGTTTTCTACAGCTCAACTTAAAATGGGTAGTGGAAATTCAGGATTATTGGTAACTGAAGTAAAAAAACAGATGAAGTCAGAAGCAAACGCTGATGTTAAAGTAGCAATTATTGATGGTTCTCCTGGAATAGGTTGCCCAGTTATTGCTTCTCTTTCTGGAGTTGATATGGTTTTAATAGTGGCAGAACCTACAGTATCAGGAATTAGTGACATGCAACGTATTATTAAAACAGCTGCAGGTTTTAATACCAAAATTGCAGTTTGTATTAATAAGTATGATATCAATATTGACAACTCTAACAAGATTGAAGAAATTTGTGAAAATCAAAAGTTAGATTTTGTTGGTAAAATACCTTTTGACTCTGAAGTAGTAAAGATTATAAATAGTGGCCAAACAATTGTGGATGTAGATTGTATTTCTGGAAGAGAAGTAAAAAAAGTATATGAAAAAACAATGGATTTACTTTTCTAAAAAATGGTAAATTGATTTAATGATAAATAATTATATAAAAAGGAAGTGAAAAGAAATGTTAAAGATAGCAGTAGCAACCGTAAAAGATATGATAGCAGATCATTTTGGTCATTGTGAAGAGTTTATGATTTTCAATGTTGAAAATAAAGAAATTGTAAAAAGTGAAGTTGTTGCCAATCCTGGACATAAACCTGGATTTTTGCCAAACTTTCTAGCAGATCAAGAAGTAAATGTAATTATAAGTGGAGGTATGGGAGCAAAAGCGGTAAATATTTTTAATGAAAGAAATATTGAGGTTATCATAGGTGTTTTAGGTGAAGGTAAAGAAGCTGTAGAAAAATATTTACAGGGTAATTTGAAATCAACTGGTTCTATTTGCCATCAACATGAATGTTAAAAAATAATATAGTTATAAAAAAGCGCTTGTCCTATTAAGGGACAAGTGCTTTTAAATTGTGTTATAAAATAAAAAAGTTAGTAAACTAACTTCTTATTTATCTTGTTGAGCCTTCAATGTTTTTAAAGCTCTCGCTGACATCTTGACGGTCTGCGGTTTACCATCAATAACAACTTTAACTTTTTGTAAGTTAACGTTCCATTTTCTGCGTGTAGCTCTCATTGAATTTGAACGCTTGTTACCTGATAAAGGTCCTTTGCCTGTGACGGCACATACTCTTGACATTCCGTGACCTCCTTTCAATCATACGCTTGATTATAATAACATTAACCATAATAAATTGCAAGAATTAAATTTAATATTACGATATTAAATTTAATATAATCACAGAAAAATATTCCAATAAAAACACACAATAATTAAACTATGTATTTTTGTTTTAGAAAATGTTATATTTATTAAAACATCTAAAAGAAATATGCTAAAATAAAAGAGGTGGTATTATGAAGAAATTATTATTTTTAATTAAAAGAGTTTTTAAAATGGATTATAAACAAATGTTTGAAACCATTGACGCTATTAATAAAAAAACAGGAATTTCAAAGTTGGCAATTTTCAAAGATATGACAAATTGCGCTATTAAGTATGGCTCAGGATATAGTGATTATAATCTTTTTGAGATGTATGACTTAACAGATGAGCAAAGAGATACATATATAACAAGAGGAAGAAATAATGGGTTGGTTTTAAAATATAATGATAAGAATTATAGACATTTTATTGATAACAAGGTTGAATTCAACGAAAGATATGGCGAATTTTTAAAACGTGAATGGATTAAAGTTGATGGAAGCAAAAAAGAAGATGTGATTAATTTTCTTAAGAAGCATAGTAGTTTTATGGCTAAACCAATAATCGGAACATGTGGAGTAGGAATAGAGAAAATTAAAGTACAAGATTTTGAAAATTATGAAAAACTTTACCAATATCTTATCAATAAAAATTTTTTACTTGAAGAACTTATCAAACAACATGATGAAATAAATAAAGTTTATTCAGGAGCAGTGAATACTGCAAGAGTAGTAACGATATTAAAAGAAGACAAATTACATTTTATTTGTGTTTGTTTTAGAATAGGAAATTCTGGTTTTGTTGATAATTTTCACAATGGTGGAATGTTAGCGCCAGTCGATATTGAAACAGGAACTGTTATGAATCATGCAGTTGATAGATATAAAAACTTGTATGTTAATCACCCACAAACTGGTTATCAAATAAAAGGCTTTAAATTCCCAGATTGGAAAGAAGCTTTAGAAATGTGTGAAAAAGCTAGTCATATAACTCCAGAGGTTAGATATGTTGGTTGGGATGTGGCTTTCTCTAATAAAGGACCACTTTTGATTGAAGCTAATGATATTCCTGCGTATGATTTATTTCAATTACCAGCGCACAGACCTGATAGAAAAGGAGTATGGCATTTATTCAATATCTAAAATAGCACTACATTTATCCAATAAATGTGATAAAATTATAATCAAGATAGGAGTACTTTTTCTTGGGTAATAAAACTAATATTTTAGCAGCTTTACAAATAGTTAATAGAGAAGTCCGTTTAATCGTGGGTGAGTTTTCTAGTGATTTTTTGTATGTGATTGCCAAAGAAGAAATAGAGTGCAGAGGTGTTGATGGTTATAAAATCGTTGACAAAAATTTAGTGATTAAAGCTATTAGGGAGGCTGTTGCTAATGTTTCAGCAAAGTTAAAAGTGCCACTAAAATCTGTATTATTATCAATTCCTGGTTATCGTTTTAAGAAAGAGAAAAGAAAGTTTGACAGGCTTCTGACTCAAGGGGTAGTTAATAAAGAAGCTATCAAGGAGATATTTGACGAAGCATATCGAATGCATGTCGGATCAGATTATGAAATACTAAATTTATCTTGTGCCAGTTATAAGATAAATTCAATTGTTTACCCTAAAGCTCCAATTAATGAAAAAAGCGAATTGTTATCTTGTGATATTGATTTCATTTGTGGAGATAAATTACTAATGTACGAATATCTGTCAATCGTAGAAAAGGCAGGTTTGCAAGTTTTAGAAGTTTATCAGGATGGTTATAGCAGTTGTGGTGAAGCAGCGCTTTTCGAACAAAGTTATAACAATTATGTGGTTAATATATATTTAGAAGCAGACCATACTGTATTCTTGTTAATCTATAATGGTCGACTAATAACTGGATTTTCAGAAAATTCAGGTTACAATAAGTTGATTAAAACTATAGTAGATAGGTATGGACTCAATTATAAAAATGCCTTAAAGATTTTATTTAGATATGCAGTTGTTGGTCAAAGCGAAGGAGAAGATAGAATTATCATTCGCTGGGTTGATAAAAATAAAGTTGTTCATAGTTTGACATATAAGGATGTACAAGAGACAGTATTTGTTGAAAGCCAAAATATGATTGAAAACTTTTATATGTATTGCAGTGAAATTATTGAAAAAGATAATGTTACTGTTGTTGTTTCAGGTCAAGGGGCACAGCTTCAAGGTCTTGATAAAGCATTAAGTGTGAAATTGCAAAAACCAGTAAGGTGTTATTGCCCAGATATACTAGGTGCAAGAGACCCAAAATGGGTAGCAGCATTGGGAATGTTCTATCAATACAAAGATGTATGTAGTATTACTACTCCAATGGTAGATTGTGTTGATGTAAGTGCATATAGACAAAACCTGATACCAAATGTTGAAAAACATGATGGTAATCTGGCAGATAAATTTAAAAGTATTACAGACAAGTTATTTGTAGATAAAGTTGAATGAGGTGTGAAATATGAATAGTTTTAATCCAGTGACAAGAATTAAAGTATTTGGCGTTGGCGGAGGTGGTTGCAACGCTGTTAACCGTATGGTTGAAGCAAACTTGGTGGGTGTTGATTTTTATGTTGTCAATACTGACAGACAAGTTCTTGCTTCTTCTCCAGTAGAGAAAAAACTTTTGATAGGTTCTAATACTACTGGAGGTTTAGGAGCCGGCGGCAGACCAGAAGTAGGTAAAGCTGCAGCTTTAGAATCAATTGATGAAATTAAAGAAGCAGTAAAAGATGCTGATTTGATTTTTATTACTGCTGGTTTAGGTGGTGGAACTGGCACAGGTGCTGGACCAGTTTTGGCAGAATGTGCTCAAGAAACGGGTGCTTTAACAATTGGAATAGTCACAAAACCATTTAAGTTTGAAGGTAAAAAGAGAACAATGCAAGCTATTAATGGTTTAGATGAATTGAGAAAGCATGTTGACTCATTAATCATTATTCCAAATGAAAAAGTGGGAACGAATTTAGGATCATTCCCTATAAATCAAGCCTTCTTAGAAGCTGATAATGTTTTAAGACAAGCAGTACAGACAATTACAGATTTAATTTCTTATAATGCACTAATCAACTTGGATTTTGCGGATGTTAAATCGGTGTTAGAAGGTCAAGGAACAGCTTTAATTGGTGTTGGTGAAGTTGATGCTAGTGAAGTAGATAATAAAGAAGATATGGCAAGACTTGCAGCTGAAAGAGCAGTTAGTTGTCCACTATTAGAGGCTAATATTCAGGGTGCCA
Source organism: Erysipelotrichia bacterium (assembly GCA_012800355.1). GTDB lineage: Bacteria > Bacillota_I > Bacilli_A > Erysipelotrichales > Erysipelotrichaceae > UBA1783. The sequence continues at coordinate 34,663 of JAAZJL010000069.1, forward strand.
AAAATGCCATTATTAACGTAAGTGGTGCTGCAACATTAACTATTGATAACGCCAAAGTAGCTGTTGGATATGTTAATGAAGTTGCTGGAAATGAAATTGATACTGTCTTTGGTGTTGCTTATAATGAAGCACTGGGTGATAGAATTATTGTTACAGTTATTGCTACAGGATTTGATCAAGTTGATAGTCAAATTTATGAAAGAGCAAGTTTTGAACCAGTTCAAGATTCTATTGAACAAAAAGATGATTTCGATATACCTAGTTTTGTCACCAATAGGCGTCGTTAATTACTTGTTTAACTATATATTTACTAATAAATAGCCCCTAGGGACTTTTTAAAAGAATGGAGGTATTATAATGAAAAAATATAAAAAGAATTTTGATTATTCTTATGCATTAGGAACAGAGTTAACACTGGAGCTGCTCTTACAGTATCCCCAAAAAGTAATCAATGTTTATATCCATTCAAAACAAAATGAAAATGAAGTTTTTAAGCGCATTAAAAATTTATGCATAAAACATGGGATTGAAATGATTTATTCCGATAAGATATTTAATATTGTTTCTAGCAAAGAAAACTGTTATATTATAGGAGCTTTTAATAAATATGAAAGCAAAGTAAATCCCAAAAGCAATCATGTCGTTTTGGTTAATCCTTCAAATACGGGTAATTTAGGAACAATTATTAGAACCTCTATTGGTTTTGGCATCAGTGATATTGCTATTATTTCACCAGCTGTGGATATTTTTGATCCTAAAACTATTAGAGCAAGTATGGGAGCTGTATTTAGATTAAATTTCCAATATTTTGAAAGTTTTGAAGAATATTTAAAAGCAGTTGAGAAAAGAGATGTTTTTACTTTTATGTTAGATGGAGCTAAACACTTAGATAAAATTGAAGTAACCAATAAGTATTCACTCGTGTTTGGTAATGAGGCAACAGGTTTACCATCTAATTATCAAAACTATGGTCAAAGTGTCTTAATTAAGCATTTAAATACAATTGATTCATTAAATTTGTGTAATGCAGTTAGTATTGCTTTATATCA
>JAAZJL010000070.1 GCA_012800355.1 Erysipelotrichia bacterium
ATTGGTTAAGGGTTTGTTCTCTTTCATCGTTTCCGCCACCTAAACCAGCACCACGTTGTCTACCCACAGCATCAATTTCATCAATGAAGATGATACATGGAGCTGTTTTTTGAGCTGTTTTAAACATATCTCTTACTCTACTAGCACCAACACCAACAAACATTTCTACAAAATCAGAACCAGAAATAGAATAAAATGGTACATCTGCTTCACCAGCAACAGCTTTTGCTAGTAAAGTTTTTCCCGTTCCTGGAGCACCAACCATTAATATACCCTTAGGAATTCTTGCTCCCATTTTTGTAAAACGTGAAGGGTTTCTTAAATATTCAATGATTTCTGCCATTTCTTCTTTTTCTTCTTCACAGCCAGCAACATCATCAAATTTGACCTTGATATTGCCTTCAAGTCTTGCTCTTGATTTTGAGAATTCAAATGCTTTGTTATTTGAGCCAGCACTCATTCTACTAATCATCATAAAACCAAATCCAACCAACAGTAGCATTGGTATCATTTCAGCTAAAAACTCCGCCAAATAGTTTGTTTGGTATGGGTTTTTAATCTTAATGTTTGCATTAGTAACTTTCTCTGTTAGAAGAGCCATTAATTCATCATTTTGTTGTTGCGTATTAGGTATCGCTGCAACAAAAGTATATTCAACATCTTTTTCTTTATAAACACCACTGATATCAATAACTGTTGTGTTCATTGTTAATACTACCGATTCAATTTTCTTTGTTTCAATAATTTCGACAAATTGACCATAATTCACTGCTTGGGTTCTACTTGAACCAACAAACATAAATAAGTTTGATATAAGAATGGTTGCTAACAGATATGGGATAATGCTAATCCATCTTCTATTTTTCACTTTAGTTTTCTCCTTCTAGTAACATTCTTTCTTCAAAACGCCAATGTATGGAAGGTTACGATACTTCTGATTGAAGTCTAAACCAAATCCGATAACAAATTCGTTTTCTATTTCAAAGCCAACATAGTCAGCTTGAACGTCACATACTCTTCTAGATTGTTTATTTAATAAAGTAATTACTTTTACATCATGAGCACCTTTATGATATAACAATTCTTTAATTTTTTTAATTGTTAATCCTGTGTCAATAATATCCTCAATAATTAATATATCGCGATTAATAATTGAACAGTCTAAGTCTTTAATAATTTTTATATCTCCTAACGATTCAGTTCCTTCATAACTGCTAGCAGCAATGAAGTCAAGTTCCATATCAATTGAAATATGCTTGATTAATTCAGCCAAAAAAGGTATTGACCCTTTTAAAATCCCAACAAACAAAACATTATGCTTGTTATCTTTATAGTCTTGGGATAGTTGCTGACCTAACTTTTGGCACCTTTCAACTATTTGTTGCTCACTAAATAGAATTTTTTTACAATCTTGATGCATAAAAGTAACCTCTCTTTTAATGTAACATTTATTATTTTACCATAAATAAATTAGGTTTAATAGAGTAATGATTTACATCACAACCAATATCTTTAACAAATATTATCTGTCCTTCTCTATTTTCTACTACTGGCCATTTAATCCTATCTTTGTACAATACCTTTCTATCAATTAAAAAGCGATTAACTTTCTTATGACCATACCTTAACTGGATTTTATCCTGTAGTCGATAATTTCTAATAATTAAAGGAAAATCATCTTCACTTACTGTCATCTGCTGAATAGTTTCTCCTTTATTGGCTAAAATAAAGTACTCATTTTGTAAATATTCAATTTTATTTAATACATACTTAAAATCATCTTTTTTTTGGCAACAATACAATAGACCATATTCACAAACAATTAGTTTGCTTTCGTCTAATTCGATTTTAAAACCTTTAGCTGATGTTTTAATTTTATCTTTTAAATCATTAATAAAATCGGAAGAAAAACTTTTTCCTGGACAACTTTCTTCTAGCAATAGTCTTAAAATTAAAGTTTTTATAGTACTATTTTCTTTACGATATTCACTAATGTTAATTTCTTTTTTTAAATCATATTTTTCTTTTATATAATTTATATCGTTTGTTAGTTCTTGATTTTTTTCTTCCATTTCTCTTTGAAGAATTTTAATTTCTTCATCACTCATTTTTTCTAACTTTTTATGTCTAATTCTATTACGAGTGTATTGAAAAGACAGATTTGTTTCATCCACCCCAAAATCAATATTATTGTCCAGACAATATTTTTCAATTTCCTTTTTCCTTAAATTCATCAAAGGTCTAATTATCCTCATTCCATGATGATAAGTATCTTCACTGATTCCATAATACCAAGTCTTTGAGTTTCTTTCTTTACTCATCAAATAATTTTCTAATCCATCATCTAAATGATGAGCTATAAGTAAAGCTTCACAGTTATTTAAATCGTAAATCTCTTTAAAAAATTTATATCTTCTTTCTCTTGCCCAAGCTTGAAAGTTTTCTTTGCCATCAAAAACTGGATAATCCACATATAAAGATAACTTATGTATTTGACAAAAATCTTTTACTATTTTTTCATCTCTATCAGCACTAGCTCTTAGTTTATAGTTTACATGACAAATTAATAAATCATAGCCCTCTTTTACGCATAAAGAAAGTAACATCATAGAGTCACATCCTCCTGATACTGCTACTAAATATTTCTTTTCTTTATTTAAATTTAAACTAATGCTCATGTAATAATTATAACACTATTTCTTCAAACTGGACTGTTTGCAAAAAACGTTGATATATTTTTTTAAATAATACCGAATCAGTATTTATATGAGCTTTAATATCTATAATTCTAGCTGTATTTATATATTTGACATCATTTAAAAATAATACGGAATGTCTATTTAATCCTTTAACAAGTCCTAACCTCATTAGATGTGAGGAGCCGTTGGGATTGTTTTTTTCATCATAAGCGCTGTAATAAGCTTCAGAATTTGAAGTCATTGGGATAACTAGTGCTTTAGAATTAAACATTTTTAATACTAATCCAAAATGTAAGAAACCTGTTTCTGAAAGATATTGTTTACCAAAATCAATAAAACATATATCTCCAGGACTAATAACCATTCCATACCTGATGCAAGATTTAAGTTTAGATCTTTCAATATAATTACATTCACTTATAAGTCTTTCCTTAGTATCGTAATAATTCTGACTTTTTAGATAATGTTTTTCTATTTCTAAATACTCCTTTATTGCTTTGTCTAATTCTTTTTCGTTTTTTTCTAAACTGACTAATTCAATCAAATTAAAACCAACCATATAAAAACCCCCTAATTACTTATTAGTGGGGTTATTTTGTTTTCCCTAAATTAATTTAAAATTTGTAAATAATCGCTAAAATAAACTGTGCTGATAAATAACCTAGCGCCAGCGATAATAATATTACTAAAAATTGTGCTTTAGCAACTCTATTTTCAACTGGAAGCAGTAATTTGGCCAAATCTAAACTACTTAAACAGTAAAAACTGAAAATAAACATTATAAAATGTAAAACTATTCTACTTACTTCTTTAAACATATTTTCTTAACCCTTTCTTTCTTATCTTTGCTAATTCGGTAAGAATCTCTAATTTTCCCTTTAAAATATCTTAAGGTTTCTTCGTCCATTTTTATTATAACATTTATAACTTCATCAAAATATTTAATAGCAGCTGTTGCTAAAAGCCAAGCATTAGCCATTTTTACCGTATAATCTCGATTCGTTAAATTTTCACAATATTTTAATACATCATTTATATATTGATCGTTTAAATATAAATTCATTGATAAACATAGCACAAACCTCTCAATATAAGGGTTTTGCTGTAGCAGTAATTGATTATTTTTATAATCTTCAAGCATCTTCCAACCACTATCATAGTCTTTCCCCTTGAGTTTTAAAGTGCTAGCAAAACCATCAATCAAACTCCAGCAATCACATTTATGTAAATAGTTATTAATCAACTTCTTTTTACCTTCTAAGCTTGTATTATAATAAGCAACAATAAAACCTTGAAGCATAACTTCTTCGTAAGTATTATCACTTAACATTGATAAGGCTTCAATTCCATACTCTAAAAGTAATTCTTTAGCATATTTTCTTAATTTACCAACTCTGATACCAACAATGTCAAATTTTGTCTTTACTAGTTTTTCAGAGAATTCTTTATAATTTTCTTCACTATTATTTTCAATCCATTTTTTAATTTTCATAGAAACATTATAGCACACAAAAAAAGACAGGTTTCCCTGTCTTTGAAGACAATTATTCAATGCTGATGTACTTAGTTTTATCTTCTAATTTAAGTTGTTTTTTAGGAACGTTGATAACTAAAATTCCATCGTTAAATTTAGCTTGAATTGCTTCTTGATCAACATTTCCAACATAGAAACTTCTTGATTGACTGCCATAGAATCTTTCTCTATGGACGACCTTATCGGTAGAATCATCTCTTTCGACCGTTTTGTGAGCTTCTACTTTCAAATATCCATCATCTAAAGATAATTTAACATCATCTTTGTTATATCCTGCTAATTCCATTTCTAAAATATATTCATTTTCTTTTTCAATAATATCGGTTTTCATATTCATGTTAGTATTAGTAGTAACAAACGATGGACTAAAGAAATCATCAAACATTTTTTCAAATCTTCTTGGGCTTAAATAGTTAAACATACAATCACTCCTTTTTTAATTAGCACTCTCTACACCCTAGTGCCAATTTTATTATAACAGTTGTTTTTAGCACTGTCAACACTAAAGTGCTAATTTTTATAATAATTGTTTCTTTTTCAATTCTTGTTAAATGTTGTATAATGTAATTGGATTAAGGAGGGTTAGTTCATGCCAAATTTATTCTTTAATTTATTCTCGTTTTTATTCCCATTAATAATTTTCTCAATTTTCTTTAGTGTGATAATAACAATAATAAAAGGATTTTCTAGTGTTAATAGGGTTACTAGACAAGTGTCTTCACAAGTAGATAATATTTTTTCACAAATAAAAACACCTGCAACACCTAACACAAATAACGAAACCTCACATTCACGCGACAAATTCCATAAAATGCAGAAGGATTTCTCTTTTAAAAAAGTTGATAGTTATGCTACTGGTAAAGAAATAATTAAAGACAACGCTTTATCTGAAGCAGAAAAAAATGTTCTTTACGGTAAGTAAGAACATCTTGAATATTATTAATATCAAAAGCGACTAAAAGTCGCTTTTTTATTTCATAATTAAATCTATTTTAATATTCATTATTCCTTGTTGTAAAAGGATAGTTTAATATCATGATAATTTTTAAGTCGTTTTTCAAATAAATCCATCGGATTCAGCCATTTTCTTTTTAAGTGTTCTTTAGAAGTGATTATTGTGACTTCTTTAGCTTTTAATGCATTTACTATCTCTAATGAATATTTAGCATTTTCCTTAGTTGTTTTTGATTTTTCTTCTAATACTAACTTTGAGACATCAAAATCTCTTTTCATTAAGTATTCGGCCATTAATGAAGCTTCGCTACGCCAACTTTCATCTCTAAAAAGACCTAGTCCTCCAGATAGTATTACTTTATCAAATTTTTGGTTTTTATCTGCTTCAAGTAGAAGTTCTAGTCTTTCAATACACTTTTTCGAGATAGTTCCATCGCTATTATTTCTATTTCCTAAAACAATTGCTACCTTCATTAAAATCACCTTCTTCATTATAACTTAGATTTCAATAAAAAAAGCAAATCCTCTTAGGACTTGCTGAGTATTATTTATTCTTCCTGGTCTGAATGGAACAATTTATAAACATTAGAAATTGGTTTATTACACGAAATAGCTTCAATACCTTTAGCTAATAATAAGGCGATTGATAAAACTTTAACGTTTGGAACTTTGCTTAGTTCTTCTTTAGATCTTTCAATTGAATTTGTTACGATAAACTCTTTGACTCCACTTCCTGCAATTTTTTGTAGTGCATCTTTAGAAAAAACGCCATGAGTTGCTGCACAATAAATATCTAAAGCGCCATGTTCTTTTAACATATTTACACAACCTAATAATGATCCGCCTGTATCTACTAAGTCGTCAATAATGATACAATCTTTCCCTTTAACTTCACCAATTAAATTCATGGCCTCTGCCACATTTGGTGTGCTACGACGTTTATCAATAATGGCAATTGAACTATAAGGGATGCTGTTGGCTAAGTTTCTAGCTCTAGTTGCTCCACCATGGTCAGGAGAAACAATAACTACATCCTGTAATTTTTTATTTCTAAAATATTGCCCTATCATATCTACTGCTGTTAAGTTATCTGAAGGTATTTTAAAATAACCTTGAATCTGTGGAGCGTGTAAGTCTACTGACACAACTCTATCTGCTCCAGCAGCTTGAAGTAAGTCAGCTACAAGTCTAGCAGTGATGGGTTGTCTAGCTCTAGCTTTTCTGTCTTGTCTTGCATAACCATAATAAGGAATAACACAAGTTACTTCTTTACAGCTTGCTCTTTTACAAGCATCTAAACAAATTAAAAGTTCCATAATCGTATCATTTACTGGCGCACAAGTTGATTGAATAATGAATACATGCTTGCCTCTAACCGATTGTTGAGGTTCAACAAGTATTTCACCATCAGCAAAATGAGTCACCGCAATTTCACCTTGCTTTACACCTAAAATATTAACAATTTCTTCTGTCAGTTGTTTTGACGATGAAAGCGAAAATATTACAATGTTATCCATAAATTCTCCATCCCTTCTTATTTATTTAAATACTTAAACCCATATCCAGGTTTATTTTCTTGTCTTACTCTAGCAATAGCTAAATCGCCTTCTTCTACATCAGCAGTTATTGTTGATCCTGCTGCCAAAACTGTATAATCTCCTATATTTACTGGAGCAATAAGGTTTACATTACTTCCTATAAATACATGATTTCCTATTTCTGTATGGAATTTATTTTTTCCATCATAATTAACAGTAACAACACCACATCCAAAATTGCAATTTTCTCCAACAGTTGTATCGCCTAAATATGTCAAGTGAGCACATTTACTATTATGACCAAATTTAACATTTTTCATCTCTACATAGTTGCCAATACGACTTTCATCTTCAATCATACAACCATTTCTTAAATGGCTGTTTGGGCCAACTGTTATTTTATTGCCAAGTGTTGAATCAGTAATTCTACAACATTTGATGGTGTTGTTATTGCCAAAATTAACATTTTCCAAATATGAACCTTCAGTTATAACATTATCTTCTCCAATAACAGATTTTCCTTCAATTCTAACATTTGGATAAATAATAGTATCACAACCAATCATTGTATCTTTGGAAATATACGTTCTTTCTGGATCAATAATATTAACCCCTTTTTCCATCCAATAATTGTTAATTTTCATTTGCATCCATCTTGTAGCGCTTGCTAACTCACTCATAGAATTAATTCCTTGAAGTTCTTCGTTATCTTCAATCAGCAAAGGCATTACTTTGTGTCCGTGTTTTCTGAATATATGAACTAAATCAGTAATGTAATATTCTTTTTGATTGTTGTTATTGTCTACTTCTGGTAAATATTTCCATAACAATTCATTATCAACACAATAGATTCCAGCATTAATTTCTTTGATTTTTAATTCTTCTTCATCACAATCTTTTCTTTCAACTATTTTCAACAATAAATCGTTTTCCCTAACAATTCTTCCATAACTTTTAGCATCTTCCAAAACTGTTGTCAAAACAACTAAAGGATTTTCTTTGGTTGTTTTTTCTAAAAGTAATTTATATGTTTCTTCAGTAATTAGTGGACAATCTCCATTAATTATTAAAGTTTTTCCGACATTGTTTTTTAATTGCTCTGCTTGCATAACAGCATGAGCTGTTCCAAGGAGTGGTTCTTGAATGGCATATTGAACTTTATCTTGCAAATGCTGCATAATTGTTTCTTTGCCATAACCTACAACAAAAACCTTATTTTTAACACCAATTTTTTCTAAAGTGTCATAAGTGTATTCAATTATTGGTTTTCCTAATATTTTATGCATTGTTTTTGCATGCTTCGAATTCATACGTGTGCCTCTTCCGGCAGCCATAACAATTGCTGAAATCATATCTCTCTCCTTAAAACATACACTATTATAATAACACTCTATAGGCTTTTTTTCTACTTAATTAAGATAGAAGTCCTGTAGACAAAAGGATATTTTTCTTTCATATACTTTGTTAAATCGCTACAATTTTGTCCTTTTTCTAATAATACAAATACCGTTGAACCACTACCTGTCATAAGTACATCTTCATATCCCATATTTTTGCACTCTTTTATAATGTCAAAGACTTCAGGAACTAACTTCTTAGCTGAATATAACAAGGAATTTCCTAAAATTCCCTTTAATGGTCCATTGTTAATTAAAGCCATTTTTACTTTTTCAATATTTGGATGAGGACATTTATCTAAATCCAAAATTTCAAAAGCTACTTTAGTATCTACTCCTTGTTTAGGCTTTATTAATAGTACATCATATTCGACTTTTAGATTAAAAGGTTCAACAATATCACCAATACCTCTAACTCTTGCAACTTTTTGAAAAACACAAAATGGTATATCTGCACCCACTTCTTTTCCCAAACAGGAAAGCTGTTTAAGAGATAAGTTCAAATTCAAAAGTTTATTAATAATTCTTAACGCAGCAGCACCATCAGTACTTCCTCCAGCTAGTCCTGCTTCTTGAGGAATGTTTTTAGTAACCTTTATTGAAAATTGTTCTTTAAAGTTGAATTTTTTTCTTAATAATTCAATACATCGATAAATAATATTAGTTTCATCATATGGTAAATTATCATTACACCAATAACTTTCTTTTTCAGCAATTTCAATATCAATCACATCATATAAATCAATTGGCGCCATAATCATATCCATATTATGATAACCATCGTCTCTTTTGCTAATTACATTGATACTAATATTTATCTTTCCGTAAGCTTTTTCAATCATATATTTATCTTAACACCAAAATAACTCATATTGATGATTTCCTTTCCATACAGTAATTAACTTTCATATTTTATTATTTAAAACAGAATAAATCAATAACATTCAGTAAAGAAATATTATCTACCTTTTCTTTTGATATATCTTGTTGCTCTTGCTTGACCAATTTTTTGAATTTTATCTGTATCTTGTAATTCTTTTAAGGCTCTTTCTATTGTTCTTTTGGAAATCTCAGGACAAAGAATAACTAAATCAGATTTAGAAAGTGGTTCTAAAGTTTTTTCAAAAACCTTCATCACTCTTTCAGAAGAAGATATATTCTTTTCACTAATCAATTTGAATCTATCATCACATTCTTTATAAGCCTTATAAATTATCGATAACATATATTTGATAAAAGGTAATATATCATTTTTGTTTTCTATCCATCCTTTGCTGGAAGCATTTAATTCTCTATAGTAATCTTCTTTGCTTTCTTCTATTAACATTTCTAAACTAAGATACTTTCCAGCGAAAAAACCATACTTATACAATAATAGCAATGTCAACACTCTTGAAAGTCTTCCATTACCATCACTAAAAGGATGAATACATAAAAAATCGTGAATCACAGTTGGAATTAACAATAGTGGTGGAATTTCTAATTTAACAGCTCTTTGATAGGCCTCAATAAAACTAACCATATAAACCTTTGTTTCAAGGCTTGAGACTGGTTGAAAAATAATTCTTTTGTTTCCATAAGCATCTTTTTCTATAATTTCGTTATCAAACTTTTTAAACTTACCTTTATGATTTACATTTGAAAAAGAGTACATTCTATTATGTAAGGTTAAAATATCATTTATGTTGAATTCTATATACTCATAGCTTTCATGCACAAAATCTAAAACGGCTCTATAACCGTATAGCTCTTCTTCATTTCGGTTTTTAGGTTCAGTTTTTTTCATCATTAAATCTTCAAGTCGACTGTTGCTGGTTAAAATTCCCTCAATTGCGTTAGATGATTTTGTGCTTTGTATTTTTGCGACTTCAACCATTTTTTCCAACACATCCGAAAAATTTGCCACATATAATTCTTGTTTACCTTTAAACTCATATATTAAACTTATCAAACCATAGATATCTACAGGTAGATTCAAATTTAAAAGTTTAGTATAATCAAACTCTCTCATAACGCAATCCTTTCTACTCCATTTTATAGTATTTGGCGATGATAATCAACAAATTTTAAATTTATTATAGCCATTTGTTTTAATTTGGCTTCGATTATTTTAAGATGGCGAGATTAAATGTAGCCATTTTTCTCTTTTTGGCGTTAATACTCTAAGGATGGCGGAAATAGTGAATTATAATTAAAAATCCGAGCATCAAATCACTATTAACTCGGATTATAATTTCATTTAATATTCAAATTATATACTTATTTTCTTTAGCCAAATGCTATTGAATTTACAATGACTCTAAAGCTTTTTGTTTGCTGTCAACTATTAACTGCAAAAACTCTGAAATATCTTTGTCATACTTGCATTCTGAAATAATGCCTGTGGCAAAATCAAAGTAAAACCCCAAAACATTAAGTTCACCAGTTACAACCTTTTCTATCACAAATGGATAGGTCATAAGGTTGTCTAATTGTTGAAGTACATTTACTTTTTCTAACATTTCCAGTTGTTTATCTTCTGCTAAATCAGAATATCTTTCTTTGATAGATTCTGCTAATATAACACTTTGTTTTATCCATTCTGTTGTATATGGCAAGGTTTCTTCATAATCATGGATTTGCATCATTGCTCCACAACCACCACAATTTGAATGACCACAAACAACAATGTTCTCTACTTTTAGTACTTTAACTGCATATTCTAAAGCAGAAATAATGTCAGGATGTTCCTTTGGCTCCTTAGACCTTGGAACTATATTGGCTACATTTC
>JAAZJL010000071.1 GCA_012800355.1 Erysipelotrichia bacterium
TACTCAGATAAATATAATATATAGTTCCCTATTCGATGAAAAATAAGCAAATACAAAAATCTGAGAACAATCAACAAACTTGGAATAAACCATACTTTTTTCATTATCTCTGATTTATCATTTCTAGTTTTAGAGCAATTATATACAATAATAATAAACATACTTATTGAAGCTAAAAGTTCTAAAAAAGAAGCAAAAGTAAAATAATTAATGGTTATATATGCTCTATAAAGAACATCTAATCCCGAAACAACAACAAAAGCAACATTCTTCTTTTTAATAAATAATAAAAAGGCAAAACCAATACATATAACAAGATGTAACAAACGAAAAGACCAAATGCTTAGACCCAAACTCATGAAATAAAATATATCATACAATATATATAGCCCATGAATGGTAAATGCTATCGCACCAATTAAAGCATATAAATCTGAAGTTTTTTTAATTGTCATGTCCATTCCTCCTTAAAATTAATTTAATAATTGGATTAAAACAACACATACTTAACTGAAAAACAAAAAATTAATATAATTATCTTCTATTTTTTTATATTTTTCCTTAATTGATTTGATTATATCTATAGGTTTATATATAGTCAAGATGTTTAATTATTCGATAAAATAATATTGTAATTAATATAAAGCAACACTTTTAACAATAACAATAAATTGAATCAAAAAAAGTGATTTTTTTAAATCACTTTTTGCATAAAATTCTCTTTATAAAAGTATTTATTCTTTATTTAGTCAACAACGTATGGTAATAAAGCCATTTGACGAGCTCGTTTGATAGCTACAGCTAACATACGCTGATACTTAGCACTTGTCCCTGCTACTCTTCTTGGAATAATTTTTCCATTAGGTGAGACAAATTTCTTTAATAATTCAGTATCTTTATAGTCGATATATGTGATGTTATTTTTAGTGAAATAACATACTTTTCTACGACCAGGTCTATTTCTTCTAAATGCCACTTTAAATTTCCTTTCTAGAATGGCAGGTCATCACTTGAAATATCTAATTTAGGACCATCTGCCACATCTGCATAACTTTCATCTGGATAGTAATCTGTTGTATATGATGTTGAACTATCCACTGATGCACTCTTACTATCTAAAAACATAATACTGTCTACTAAAACTTCGACAACATAAACTCTTTTCCCTGGAGTGTTAGGGTCTTCATAATTTCTTGTTTGAATTTTTCCCTCAACTCCAAGTTGAGAACCTTTGCGTAAATACGTAGTAATTAACTCAGCAGTTTGGTTCCATGCAACACATGGCACAAAATCTGCATCTGGCGTAGTTGTATCATTTTTGCTTTTTCTTCTACTTACTGCTAAAGAAAAGTTACAAACTGAAGCACCATTTGGTGTTTTACGCAAAACTGGGTCTTTGGTCAAACGACCAATTAAAATAACTCGATTAATCATATTTCTTCACCTATTTATCAATCTTGACAATCATATGGCGAACAACATTTGCGTTGATACGACTGATACGGTCAAATTCTACGATAGCATCATTATTAGCATTAATAGTGACTACCACATAATATCCTTTTGTCATGTCTTCAATTGGGTAAGCAAATTCTCTCATTCCCCATTCATCTACTTTTTCAATAGTACCACCAGCATCGGTGATGATTTTGTGTAGAGTTTCAATGGTTTCTGTACGAACTGCTTCTTCAGTTGAAGCGTTAAGGATATACATAATTTCATATTTTCTCATGTTTTTTTCCTCCTTTTGGTCTAAGCGGCTTATTAATAAGCAAGAAGTAAATATAAATTTACCCGAACGCTGTTATATTTTAGCAAATTTTCCCCTTATTGTAAAGTCAAAATTCCCTTTCCATAAATAATATTTTTACTTTTTGATAACTCCTAATTTTTAACCATGAAGGCTTCAATTTCTTCAATTTCTTTAATGATATTTTTACTTAAATTGATGCATCCATCTTCGGTAATTAATAAATCATCTTCAATTCTAATGCCAATATCTTCATCTTCTAAATATAAACCTGGCTCGTTAGTGATTACACATCCTGGTTTTAATGGCATATCTACTAAAGCTACATCATGGGTTTCTAATCCTAACATATGAGAAACTCCATGGTAATAAAAATCTTTTACTGTCTTGCCATTTTCTAATAGTCCAATAGCTGCCAGTTCAACTTCATAAAACTTAATAACTTCTTCATTTAACTCTTTAGTAGTAACTTTTGGTCTAGCTAAAGACTCTACAAGTTTATTAGCTCTTAAGACAATATCATAAATTTCTTTTTGACGATTAGTGAACTTACCATTAACTGGGAAAGTTCTAGTAATATCGGCATTATAATATTGATATGAAGCTCCCAAATCACATAATACTAAATCGTCTGTTTTAGCATAATCATTATTTTCCACATAATGTAAAATGGTCGCATTTTTTCCTGTTGCACAAATAGTATTAAAAGCGTGTTTGCAATTTTTACATTTTAAAACAAAATCGAAATATGCCTCCAATTCATTTTCCCAGACATTAGCATGTGAATATCTCATCATCGTTTCAATTCCTTCTTGAGTTACATCAATGGCTTTCTTAATTAGTTCAATTTCATGGTTATCTTTAATCGCTCTCATTGAACATATTTTGTCATAAATGTTGGTAAACTCGACTTGAGGTTGAAGTTTTTTGATTTTATTGAATAAATCTACTGTTGCATTAGGTTGTTCTAATTCCTGTTTGGTTAAGTCGCCACATAAAATAAAATCAATTACTTTACCATTATAATTTAAGTAAGTTCCGATTGATTGTAGTAAGGTGTCCAGATATCTAACATCCTCAATACCACTAATTTCTTTAGCTTGGTTTGGCCTAATTCTTCCACCAACCCATTTAGCTAATACTTCATCATAAGACTCAATAAATAAAATTTCTTTTGTCGTATTTTCATCTAACTTAACCAAGACTAAGACTAAGTTTTCTTTGTCTAGCCCAGTATAGTAATAGAAAGACCTATTTACCTCAAATGGATATTTAGCATCTCCAATACTATAAGGAGCCTTACCAGCCATAAGAACAGTAATTGAATACTGATCTAGCATTGTTAGTAATTGTTCTCTTCTTTTTTTGTACATAACCTATTCCCCCTACTTTATATCGTCAATTGTAGTAATTTTCTCATTATAATTTTTAGAAATAACACATTTTATTTTTGTGTCACTATATTTTTCAACAACTGATGCTTCATCAGTTGGAATAAATCCTTCTTCTCTGGCCTTTTTGTAACATTCCATAAGTTCATCAGCATAAAAAGCTTGCGGCGTTTGAGCGCCATTTAAAATGTTTCGATCAATTGTTTTAACAATGTAATCACCACTGACCACTTTGATAGTATCAACAATTGGTTTGGTTAAAATTGCAGCTCTTTCCGTTTTCATTGCTTTTTTTAGGTTATTTAAATCTTCTTTTTGTAAATAACATCTTGCGCCATCATGAACTAAAACTATCTTTTCTTTTACTGCCTTTAGTCCATTGAAAACAGAATCGCTTCTCTTTTCTCCTCCATGGCAATACATCTCTTTGCCTGTTGCCCTATTTTTTGCCAAGTAGTCAATTGTTTCTGGATTGGTGACTAAAACTATCTGACTGCAGTCCTTATCTTCTCTAAAAGGCTCTAAAGCTTTATCAATGACAAGTGAACCATCAGATAACTTATATAATAATTTATTAATTGCTGAGTTAAATCTTTCGGATTTTCCTGCAGCAACAATAACTGCCGTATATTTCATAAGTACTCCCACTATCTATTGCTTAATTAATTTTAACATATAAAAAAACTTATATCACATATTGTTTCAATTATTGTTTATACTATAATAAAGAGGTGGTTAATATGAAGATTTCAACAAAAAAAGGAGATTACTTATTTACTGACATAAAAAATAAAAGAGTAAGAAAAGATGACAAAATCATTGAAGCCCTTGGTATGATAGATGAAACCATCATCAGTATTATTGAAGCTGATAGTTATGAAGATATTCCCTATGTTCAGGAAATCGTTGAGGCTCTTAGCGCTATAGCTGGTTTTGTTTCTGGCTATAAAGAAGGCTTTGATTTGTCAATTTTATTAACTAAGATAGAAAAGGATATCGAAAGCTGTCCTAGTACTTTCAAGTTCAATTATCCTTATAAACAAAAAGAAAAGATTGCTTTAAGTAATGCCAGGGTTAAAGTACGAGCTTTAGAAAGAGCTTTGGTTGCTGTAAACAAGACTGAAGTTTTCTATTTACCTTTTATTAATAGACTTTCTGACTTCATGTATTGCCTACAAGTAAAAATGTAAATATTTTCAATGTCATTTACTGGCTTCTATATGTTAGAATATAAATACAACGTTGGAGGGGGGACCTGTTTATGTATAGTCAAGACCTAATTAAAAAACTAAATTTAGACATCAAAAATAATTTTCCACTAATTTATCCTATTGAGGATAATTTTAAAATTACTCATAGTGGTGTTTCTAGACTTGTAATGTTAGATAGGTACTCACAAAAAGATATTGATTTAAAAACTTTGTCAGTTGGAGATTTAGTTTTAACTGTGGTTAAAGAAGACCCTGTATACCCTTCACGAGGAATTGGCTACATAAAAGAAATCTTTGATGACTATTGCATTATTGAATTAGAAGAAGATTCTAGAGGATCTTTAACAGATTTAGAAGAAATTGAAACAGGATTAATTAAAAGAGAATTAAGTTTAATTGATAAACCTGTTGAAATATATTGGGAACAAATAGCTCTTAGAGTTGGTAATGCTCTAGCGGAAGTTGAAAAGGAAGACGAAAGAGCTAAATATGGTGACATTTTCGCTAAAGAGTTGTCTGATTTAAACATCATACCTGCTGGTAGAGTTTTATATGGAGCAGGAAGTGGCACTCAAGTAACTTATTTTAACTGTTTTGTTATGCCATATATTCACGACTCAAGAGGAGGTATTGCTACTCATCGCCAAGAAGTCATGGAAATCATGTCTAGAGGTGGAGGAGTTGGAACTAACGGTTCTACCCTTAGACCTAAACATGCTCTAGCTAAAGGTGTCGGTGGAAAAAGTTCAGGAGCTGTCAGCTGGTTAAATGATATTGCTAACTTAACTCACCTAGTTGAACAAGGTGGTTCTAGAAGAGGGGCTCAAATGATTATGCTTGCTGATTGGCATCCCGACATTATTGAGTTTATTGTCTCTAAAATGCAAAATCCAAGGGTTTTAAAATGGTTGGTAGATAATTCTAATGATGAACAAATTAAATATCATGCCAGCAATAAATTAAAATTTGTTCCACTAACTAATCAACAAATTGAAATATACGAAACTATTACTAGAGATGTTAATGCTGATATTAAACTTGTTAACTTTGCTCATGAGCAGTTAATGAATGGCGGTCATTTTGAAGTAGTAAATCAAGACTTTTTGTCAGGAGCAAATATTTCAGTAACTCTCACTGACGAATTTATGGAAGCGGTAAAAAATGATTCAGATTTTGATTTACGTTTCCCAGATTTAGACAATTATACCCCTGAACAGAAACAATATTATGATGATCACTGGATGGAAGTTGGTGATATCCACTTGTGGCCTCTTCCAATTAAAACATATCGAACTGTCAAAGCCAGAGACATTTGGGATTTAATTTGTTTCTGTGCTACATATTCTGCAGAACCAGGCATCTTCTTTATTGATAACGCCAATAAGATGACTAATGCCATTGCTTATGGTCAAAAGGTCGTTGCTACAAACCCTTGTGGAGAACAGCCTTTAGCTCCATATTCAGTTTGTAACTTAGCAGCTGTTAACTTGGCTAACTTTGTAAATAAGAAAACTGGTGAAATACTCTTTGATAAATTAGCTAAAACTGTTCATGTGGCTGTTAGACTACAAGACAATGTTATCGACTCAACTCCTTATTTCTTAAAACAAAACGAAATACAAGCCTTAGGCGAAAGAAGAGTTGGTTTAGGTGTTATGGGTCTTCATGATTTATTAATATGGGCTGGTAAGCGTTATGGTTCGCCAGAAGCACTAGATACTATTGATGAAGTTTTCCATTGTATTGCGACAAATGCATATAAACAATCTATTGAATTAGCTAAAGAAAAAGGAAGTTTCCCATTCTTAAAAGACAACCATGAAGCCTTCATTAATTCTGGTTATATGAAACAGATGGATGAAGACATTCGTCAAGATATCTTAAAATATGGAATTAGAAACTCTCACTTATTAACTATTGCCCCTACTGGTTCAACTGGAACAATGGTTGGAGTATCTACTGGATTAGAACCATATTTCTCATTCTCATATTTCAGAAGTGGTAGACTTGGTAAGTTTATTGAAGTAAATGCTCAAATTGTTGATGACTTTTTAAAACTCAATCCACAATACACCAGAGATACACTTCCAGATTACTTTGTAAGTGCCATGGAACTAACACCTGAAGAACATGCTGATTCACAATGTCGAATCCAACGTTGGATTGATTCATCTATTTCTAAAACTGTTAACGCCCCTAAAGGCTATAGTGTCAGACAAGTACAACAGGTTTACACTAGACTGTATTATGGGGGAGCTAAAGGTGGTACAGTTTATGTCGATGGCTCTAGAGATAGTCAAGTACTGACTTTGTCAAATGAACAAGAAGGCGAAACATTTGCTCAAATGGATATTGTCAAAGATTTCGGTATTCTAGTAAGTGAAGTTCAAGAAGAAGAAAAGAAAACTAATCTAAGAAGTGATAGACAAGATAGAGAAATCGGAGTTGAAGTTGGCAATATTTGTCCAATCTGTTTAGAAGGTGTAGTAGAAGAAATAGGTGGATGTAACACTTGTACTAACTGTAATGCCCAATTAAAATGTGGCTTATAAGACAAAATAAAAATTAATAAAGTACCTCTAATAATTGAAAAAATTTAAGTTTATTGTCTAAAATATTCTCAATTATAAGGAGGTGCTTTTTTAATGATAAGCAAAAGAAAAAGCTCCTTTTTTCTTATTATTTCAATTTTATGCAAATATTTCAAAACTATTGCAATTATTTAAAATCTATCATATAATTAAATCGAAAGGAGTGATAATGATGTTTCAATGGTTAAAAGGGAACGCTTATTCAATGATTGTCACCTTAAGTGACAACTATATCACTCTAAATAATTGTGCTGCCAATCGTTTTTCCGACATCAAATGGTGTCTGATTGGACTAGATCAAAAAAACAAAAGACTTGCTATAAAGCCAGTCACAAAAAAGGATATTGATTTAGGCATTTACCCCACTGAAAAATTGCATAAAGTAAATTTGGGAAGAGGATACGCAAGAATCGCTAACAAAAACTTAATGAAATCTTTAGAAGAGATAACTCACTATCCTTTAAGTGAAAATGCAAAATATAGCGCATCATTCGACGACAATGAAGTGATGCTAATAGTCGACTTAACAAGTAAGGAGGATTAACTTATGTTAACTATGTGGATTATTGTTGCAATTGGCGCATTTTTAATTGAAATCTTTACTTTAGGAAATCTAATTTGTATCTGGTTCATATTTGGCGCTTTAGCTAGTGCGCTACTCGCTTGGTTAAAAATTCAAGCAATCTGGCAATACATTACATTCTTTGTTGTTTCGATTGTTTCAATGTTAATCATTCGTCCACTAGCACATAATTATTTACGAGGAAATATTGTTCCAACCAACTCTGATCGCTTAATTGGTCAAAACGCTACTCTTACCAAAGAGATTGCTGAAGAAAGTTGGGGAGAACTTATTAAAGGTGGAGTTACCTGGAGTTGTGTCAGCGTTGACAATCAACCCATAGCCAAAGGCACTAATGTTAAAATTGTAGCTATTGAAGGCGCAAAATTAATTGTTAAAAAAATTGATTAAAGAAAGGACATATATTTATGGAAAAATTAATTATCTTCTTGGTACTATTTGTGATAGTTGCTGCTGTATTAATGTATACAGTTAGAATTGTACCTCAATCAGAAGCTTATGTCGTCGAAAGACTTGGGGCTTACCATGCAACATGGACTACAGGTGTACACTTTGTACTACCATTTGTTGATCGTATCAGTAATAAAGTTACTTTAAAAGAGGTTGTAAAGGATTTTGAACCTCAGCCAGTTATCACTAAAGATAACGTTACTATGCAAATTGATACCGTTGTATACTTTCAAATTACTGACCCTAAACTATATACTTATGGCGTAGTTGGTCCAATTAATGCTATTGAAAACTTGACTTCTACTACCCTAAGAAATATTATTGGGGACTTAGAGTTAGACGATACTTTAACTAGTAGAGATATTATCAATGATGAAATGCGTACCATCCTAGATGAAGCAACTGACTCATGGGGAATCAAAGTAAGAAGAGTTGAAGTTAAAAATATCTTGCCACCTAAAGACATTCAAGAAGCAATGGAAAAACAGATGCGTGCGGAACGTGAAAGACGTGAAGCAATCTTAAAAGCGGAAGGTGACAAACGTAGTGCTATCTTAGTAGCTGAAGGTGAAAAAGAATCAGCACTATTGAGAGCTGAAGCTAAAAAACAAGCACTAATCGCTGAAGCGGAAGGTCAAGCTGAAGCTTTATTTAAAGTTTATGAAGCACAAGCTAAAAGTATTGATTTAATCAACCAAGCTCGTCCTTCAAAAGAATACTTAACACTTAAATCTTTAGAAGCTTATCAAAAATTAGCAGATGGTCAAGCAACAAAAATTGTTGTTCCAAACGAATTACAAAGTGTTGCTTCACTACTGACTTCAGCTAAAGAAATCGTAAAGTAAAACAACTTATTATTTAAAGTCACTACAAAAACAATAAAGACTGAGGTGACACCTAAAAGTTATACTTTTATCAGACACATTTAATAATAAATGTGTCTGATTTTTTAAATAGTCTTACTTTAATTGTTGACTATATAATCTGGCATAAACACCATCATTATTAATTAATGTTTGATGGTTTCCTTGTTCAATAATTTCACCTTTATCAATAACTGCAATTTCATCAGCGTTTTTGATTGTTGATAAACGATGGGCTACGACAATTGTTGTTCTTCCTTGACAAAGTTCATCTAATGACTGTTGAATCATTACTTCCGTAGCATTATCTAAAGCACTTGTTGCTTCATCCAAGATTAATATGGCTGGATTTTTTAAAAATACTCGAGCTATAGATAATCTTTGTTTTTGTCCACCCGATAATTTTACTCCTCTTTCTCCTATTTGAGTATCATAACCCTCTGCCAGTGTTTCAATATAATCATGAATATTAGCTCTTTTAGCTGCATCAATAACTTCTTGGTCACTAGCATCTAGTTTACCATATAAGATGTTATTTTTAATTGTGTCATTAAACAAAAATACATCTTGTTGAACAATACCAACATTTCTTCTTAATGATTCTCTAGTTACTTCTCTGATTTCTTTGTCATCAATGAATATTTTACCTTCCATAATTTCATAAAAACGAGGAATTAAATGACAAATCGTCGTCTTACCTCCACCTGATGGACCAACCAAAGCAAACTTTTGACCAGGATTAATAGTTAATGACACTCCTTTTAAAACTTCACTATCTTCACTATAACCATAACTTACATTTTCAAAAGTAATCTTACCTTGTACATTATCTAACTGAGTAGCATTTTCACTATCTTTTTCAACTTCAATATCCATAATTTCACAGAATCTTTCAAATCCTGTAACACCATTTTGGAATTGTTCCATAAAACCAATTAGTCTATTAATAGGAGTGATAAATAGACTTATTGAAACAACAAAAGCACTGTAATCAGCAAAGTTAATCTGCCCACTGTATAAAAATATACCCCCAGCTACCAATACCACAACATTAAATATGTCTATAACAAAAGCTGTGGAACTATGATATTGAGCCATTGCTTTATACGAATCTTTTGAAGCTTTTTGAAACTCTTGGTTTCCTTCTTCAAATTTTTCAATTTCTTTTTCATCATTAGTAAAAGCTTTAGTAACTCTAACTCCTGAAATGCTTGTTTGAAGCTGACCACTGATTATACTATTTGCTATTCTAGTTCTTCTTCTGGCAGAAGTGTAGGAACCTCTGATTTTTGTAGCAATATAAACCAATATTGGGATAATTGTAAAGACAATTAATGAAAGTGGTACATTAATCGTTAACAAATAAGCAAACGATAATCCTAGAGTGAAAAATGAAATAATAATATTTTCTGGGCCATGATGAGCCAATTCACAAATATCAAACAAATCACTAGTCATTCTAGTCATAATTTTACCTGTTTCATGATCATCAAAAAACGAAAATGGTAAAAGCTGAATATGTTTAAATAAGTCTAAACGCATGTCAGCTTGCATTGAAACTCCCATCATATGTCCATAATATTGAATAAAGTAATTTAATCCCATTTTTAATAAATATGCCAGCAATAAAACAATCCCAAAAATGATAATTAAATCAAATTTTTTGTTTGGAATTAAATCATTTAACATTTCCCTGGTAATAATTGGATAAACAATAGCAATAATTGAAACAGAAAGTGAAGCTAACATATCCAAAACAAAAATCTTTTTATAAGGTTTATAATAACGGATAAATCTTTTTAACATAACTTACAGCCTTCCTTTAGTAAATTGATATAAAGCAATACTAACTGCATTACACAAATTTAATGAATCAATTGTATTTAAATGCTTAATTAAGACACTTTGACCATAGTTTTGATAATTAGATGGTAAACCTGTTGCCTCATTACCAAACA
>JAAZJL010000072.1 GCA_012800355.1 Erysipelotrichia bacterium
ATTCTAAAGTAAGTGGAACCCTAGAACTTCCAAATCTTGTAGAAATTCAAACAGAATCTTATAGATGGTTTGAAGAAGAAGGCATCCGTGAAGTCTTTGAAGAGATATATCCGATTCAAAATGCAAACGGAAATATCACTCTTGAATTCTTAGAATATAAGTTTGGTGAGCCAAAAAATGACATCAATAAATGTAAAGCAGGAGAGTTGACATATTCAGCTCCTTTAATTGCTTCTATGAGACTTACTATCATTGATGAACAAGGTGAAGTAATTCAAAGAGATGTTGAAGAAGTATTCTTAGGAGATTTTCCAACTTTAACTCCTACGGGAACATTTATTATCAATGGTGCAGAGAGAGTTATTGTTTCTCAAATTGTAAGAAGTCCTGGCGCGTATTTTGCAACAACTGTTGAAGATAGGACAAATAGAGACCTTTATAGTGGTGAATTAATACCATCAAGAGGTACTTGGTTGGAATTTATGACCGACTCTAAGAAGGCAAATCTTGGACGTATCGTCAACATGAGTGTAGATAGAAAACGTAAAATTCTATCAACCATCTTGTTTAAAGCCATTGGCTTATCTTTAAATCAAGGAAAAGGCGAAGATGCTTATAATACACACGAAATCAAGAAGTTTTTGAAAGCTATAAATTTACCAATTTATGATGAAATTGAAACTGATGTAGAACAACAGGAATTTTTAAATATTTATCTATTGTTATATTCAGGTGTTTTTGGTAATTATGAAGAAATAACTAACACATTAATGGCTGATAATAGAATCAAAACAACTGACGAATCATTAAAGGCTATTTATGAAAACCAAAGATCAGATGATATTCATACTGTTGAAGGCGCAAAATCATTAATGAACGCTAAGTTTTTTGATGCTAGAAGATATGATTTAAATAAAGCTGGTCGTTATAAAACTAATTTGAAGTTAGGTGCATATTCTCGTTGTAAGAATAAATACCTAGTTGAAGATTTAAAAGATGAAAATGGTAAAGTTGTCGTTAAAAAAGATGTTTTAATTGACACTAAGGAACTTCTAGCAACTATTGAAAAAACACTAAACAAAGGCATAAATATGGTTGCTTATCCTCAAATATATGAATTCTCTCATCCAGATGCAGTTATCGTGGCTGTAGATTATGGCAAAGCATTAATTGGAAGAATTGTTGCTAGAAATATTGATATGGGTGATAGAGTAATTGAAGTAGGTACTGTATTAACTAATGATGATATTAAAGATTTAACTAAAAGTGATGTAGAAATGATTTCTGTTTATGGTGGAATTATTGCTCAAGAAGTTAAATTAACTAAAGAAAACGTTAGTTCTGTACTTAACTATGGTGGAAGATTATATTGTTTTGGCCGTTTAGTAGAAAATGGCAAGGACGTTTTCCATCAAGATGAGTTATTAGTGGACAGATATATTCCTGATACAGAGCAACCTATTTTGGATAATGAAGAAAGATTGTTAATTATTAATAATGTAACTAATGGAGCACAGTATTCTCTATATTTAGTTGGTTCTGCCAACCAAGTTATCCATGTTAAAAGTAGTGTTGAATCTGACAAAACTATCAAGGTTGTTGGAAATGATCCACTAACAAAGAAGAAAACAATCATTATCTCTGACATGTATGCGCAATATTCTTATTTATTAAATAGGATTGATGATGTTGGTTCAGATGATGATATTGACCATTTAGGTAATAGAAGAATTAGAACTGTTGGTGAACTTATCCAAAATCAATACCGTATTGGTTTTTCAAGAATGGAAAAGAACATCAAAGAAAGAATGTCTATTTCAGACATTAGTACAATTACAGCTAAAAACTTAACTAATATTAGAAGCTTGCAAGCTGCGGTTAAGGAGTTTTTCTCATCTTCTCAATTATCTCAATTTATGGACCAAGAAAATCCACTAGCTGAATTAACTAATAAACGTCGTATTTCAGCTTTAGGGCCAGGTGGTCTGACAAGAGAAAGAGCAGGATTTGAAGTCCGTGACGTTCATAATACGCATTATGGAAGAATCTGTCCAATTGAGACACCAGAAGGACCAAATATTGGATTAATTAACTATTTGACTTCGTATGCTAAAGTTAATGAATATGGTTTTATCGAAACGCCATATCGCAAAGTTGATAAAGAAGATGGCTATAAAGTATTAGATAATGAAGTTGTTTATTTATCAGCTGACAAAGAAATGGATTATGTTATCGCTCAAGCTAACGAAGTAAGAGATGGACATTTAACTTCAGGACAATGCGTTTGTCGTTATCAATCAGAAACGGTAATGATGGACAGAAGTGAAGTTGAATTAGTCGACGTTTCACCTAAACAGATTATTTCAGTGGCTGCTGCTTGTATCCCGTTTTTAGAAAACGATGACTGTACTCGTGCTTTAATGGGTGCTAACATGCAAAGACAAGCAGTTCCTTTAATCCAACCACATTCTCCAGATGTT
Organism: Erysipelotrichia bacterium; assembly: GCA_012800355.1. Taxonomy (GTDB): domain Bacteria; phylum Bacillota_I; class Bacilli_A; order Erysipelotrichales; family Erysipelotrichaceae; genus UBA1783. The sequence continues at coordinate 2,481 of JAAZJL010000072.1, forward strand.
GGAACTGGTATGGAATACAAAATTGCTCACGATGCAGGTAGTGCGGTAATTGCTGAAAGAGGCGGTGTAGTTACGTATGTAGATGCTACAAAGATTGTAATTCAAAGTGAACAAGGTGAAGATACATACGATTTAATTAAATTCCGCAGATCAAATACAGGAACTTGCATCAATCAAACTCCAATTGTTAAAGTTGGAGAAATTGTCCAAGCTGATGACATTATTGCCGATGGACCAAGTATGGAAAAAGGCGAGTTAGCATTAGGACAAAACGTTAAAATAGCTTTCATGACATGGAATGGTTATAACTATGAAGATGCCATCATTATGTCTGAAAGTTTGGTTAAAAATGATATTTTCACTTCAATTCATATTGAAGAACATACAATTGAATGCCGTAAAACCAAATTAGGTGATGAAGAAATTACTAGAGACATTCCTAATGTAAGTGAACAAAGCATTAGAAACTTAGATTCTAGAGGAATCATTAGAGTTGGTGCTGAAGTAAAAGAAGGAGATATTTTAGTTGGTAAGGTTACTCCAAAAGGTCAATCTGAAGGCACTCCTGAAGAAAAACTTTTAGCTGCTATCTTTGGTGAAAAGTCTAAAGAAGTTAGAGACAATTCTTTAAAAGTTCCTCATGGTGGAGCAGGTATTGTTCAATCAATCAGAAGGTTTACTAAGGATAACCACGAACTTCCTTCTGGAGTAGAGGAAATTGTTAAAGTTTATATTGTTCAGAAACGTAAGATTTCTGAAGGTGATAAGATGGCTGGTCGTCATGGTAATAAGGGTGTTATCTCAAAGATTTTACCAGAAGAAGATATGCCATTTATGGCTGATGGAACACAGATTGATGTTATGTTAAACCCATTTGGTGTTCCTTCACGTATGAATATTGGTCAGGTACTAGAAGTGCATTTAGGTTTAGCAGCTGAAAGATTAGGTTGTAAATTTGCTACTCCAGTATTTGATGGAATTAATAACGAAGAACTAATGGATATCTTAAAAGAAACAGGTGCTTCAAAAGATGGTAAGGTTCAATTATTTGATGGTAGAACTGGCGAACCGTTTGATGAAAGAATTGCTGTTGGTGTTATGTATATGATTAAGTTGGCTCATATGGTTGACGATAAATTACACGCTAGAGCAACAGGACCTTATTCATTAGTTACTCAACAACCATTAGGTGGTAAAGCTCAAAATGGTGGCCAAAGATTTGGTGAAATGGAAGTTTGGGCTTTAGAAGCATATGGTGCTGCTAGTATCTTGTCTGAAATGTTAACTATCAAATCAGATGATGTTATGGGCAGAACAAGAACTTATGAGGCTATCATTAAAGGAAAACCTATTCCTGAAAGTAGTGTTGGAGAATCATTTAGAGTTTTAGTTCATGAGTTAAAAGCTTTATCGTTAGATGTTCAAGTAATAGATAAAGATGGTAATATCATGGATATTTCTCAAAATGAAGAAGAAGTAAAATCATCAGAAAGTGAAACAGAACAAGTATTTGACATAGATGAAGGATATGGAATTGTGGATATTGATGGTGAAGAGAGTATTCCTGAAGCAGCAGTGATTACAGCTGATGATATGGATTATGATTTTTAAGGAGGTACTAATAAATGAATATTAATGATGTTTCAAAAGTCAAAATTGGTTTAGCATCTCCAGAACGTATTTTGGAATGGTCTCATGGTGAGGTTAAAAAACCTGAAACTATTAACTATCGTTCTCAAAAACCAGAAAAAGATGGTTTATTCTGTGAAAGAATTTTCGGTCCAGCTAAAGACTGGGAATGTAGTTGTGGAAAATATAAGAAAGTTAGGTATAAAGGCGTCGTCTGTGACAAGTGTGGTGTTGAAATCACTAGAAGTTCAGTAAGAAGAGAAAGAATGGGTCACATTAACCTAGCTGTACCTATTGCTCATATTTGGTATGTCAAAGGTACACCAAGCCGTATTGCTTTACTACTTGATATTTTACCTAAGCAATTAGAAGAAGTAATTTATTTCGTAAAATGGATTGTAACCGATCCAAAAGACATTCAAGAATTAACTTATAAACAAGTTATCACAACTGCGGATTATCGTAGATATCGTGAATTATATGGTTCAAGTTCATTTGAAGCAAAAATTGGTGCTGAAGCAATCAAATTGCTTTTAGAACAAGTTGATTTAGATAGAGAATACAATATTTTAGTAGAACAATTAAAAGATGCAACTGGTGAAAAACGTAAAAGATTAATTAGACGTTTAGAAACAGTTAGCGCTTTTAGAAATTCAAATCAACGTCCAGAATGGATGATTCTAACTGCACTGCCAGTTATCCCGCCTGATTTAAGACCAATGTTGCAATTAGACGGTGGTAGATTTGCTACCAGTGATTTAAATGACCTTTATAGAAGGGTTATTACTAGAAATAATCGTCTGCAAAAATTATTAGATTTAGGTACACCAGCGATTATTGTACAAAACGAAAAACGTATGGTCCAGGAAGCAGTTGATGCTTTAATTGACAACGGAAGAAGAAGTAAACCAGTAACAGGTGCTGGTAATCGTGCCTTAAAGAGTTTATCTCATGCTTTAAAAGGTAAGCAAGGACGTTTCCGTCAGAACCTATTAGGTAAACGTGTTGACTTTTCAGGTCGTTCAGTTATTGCAGTTGGACCAGATTTAGAAATGTATCAGTGTGGTTTACCAAGAGAAATGGCTTTACAGTTATTTAAACCATTTGTTATTAATGAATTAGTCTATCAAGAAAAAGCCAGCAATGCTAAAGGTGCTGAAAAAATGATTGATAGAGCTGACCCAAGAATTTGGGATATTGTTGAAGAAGTTGTTTGTAAACATCCAGTACTACTAAACCGTGCTCCAACATTACATAGATTAGGTATTCAAGCATTTATGCCTAAGATTGTCGAAGGTAGAGCAATTCGTTTGCATCCATTAGTTTGTACAGCATTTAATGCAGACTTTGATGGTGACCAAATGGCGGTACATGTACCTTTGTCAGAAGAAGCTTGCGCTGAGGCAATGATTTTGATGTTGGCTTCTAACAATATTTTAGGGCCAAAAGATGGCCAACCTATCGTTACTCCTTCACAGGACATGGTTTTAGGTAACTTCTATTTAACAATGGAAGAAACAAAAGAAGATTTCTATAATGAAGCACAGCGTCTAAGAGAATTGGGCGATGAAGATAGTGCTTTATTATGGGAAGGTTATGGTGATTCTGAAGGTAGAGTTTATAAAGATGTAGAAGAAGTATTATTAGCTTACGATACCAAACAGACGCACTTACATACAAGAATTGCTTTAAAAGCTAGTTCTTTAAATAAAACAATCTTTACTAAAGAGCAAAATAATAAGTATTTAATTACCACAGTTGGTAAAATTATCTTTAACCAAATGTTTCCAGAAGATTTCCCTTATGTAAATGAGGTAAAAGGTAATTGGAACACTCATGTTTCAGATTCATATTTTGTTCCATTTGGAACCAATATTCCTGAGTATGTTGCTTCTCTGCCAAAGCAAGAACCACTTAAGAAAAAAGATTTAGGTAAGGTAATTGCTGAGGTGTATGAAAGATATTCACACCAAGGAGATACTTATACCTACTTTGATAAAATTAAGGACAATGGTTTCAAATACTCAACTATTGCTGGTATGACTATTTCCTTATCAGATATTAAAGTTGCTTCTAATAAAGAAGAAAAGGTCAATGAAGGTAAAGAAAAAGCTGAAAAATTAATGAGACTTCACAAAAGAGGTTTGTTAACAGAACAAGAATGGGAAAGACAATTAATTGATTTATGGGGTGGTATTAAAGATGACATTGGAGATAAACTGATGTCTGAACTACCTACTAAAAACCCAATCAATATGATGGCGGTTTCTGGTGCTCGTGGTAATAAGTCACACTTTACTCAATTAGCTGGTATTCGTGGACTTATGGGGAAACCTACTCAAGCTAAAAGCGCTAAAGGTTTCCAATCATCAATTATTGAAGTACCAATTTATTCAAACTTCCGTGAAGGATTAAATATCAGTGAGTTCTTTATTTCATCACATGGTATTAGAAAAGGTTTAACAGACACTGCTTTAAAGACAGCTTCATCAGGTTACTTAACTAGAAGATTGGTAGATGTTGCTCAAGATGTCGTTATTGCTGAGGATGATTGTGGATCAGATAATGGTTATCGTATTTCTGAAATCAAAGACCAAAAGACCGATACAATTATTGAAAGTTTATATGATAGATTGGTTGGCAGATTTGCCAAAGAAGATGTTGTCAATCCAAATACTGGCGAATTAATTGTTGCTGAAGATGAGTTCATTAACGAAAAAATTGCTGATGAAATTGTCAGTGCTGGAATTAAAGAAGTCGTAATTAGAAATGCTTTCTCATGTCAATCAGAATATGGCGTATGTAGAAAATGTTATGGACGTAACATGGCTACCGGTAAACTGGTTGAAAATGGCGAAGCTGTAGGTATTATGGCCGCTCAATCAATTGGTGAACCTGGTACCCAGTTAACAATGCGTAACTTCCATACAGGTGGTGTTGCTGGTGGTTCAGATATTACTCAAGGTTTACCACGTGTTGAAGAACTATTTGAAGCAAGAAGTCCAAAACATCCAGCAGTAATTGCTAAAGTTTCTGGAACAATTACTGATATTACACCAGCTGATGAAAATGGTGTTGTAAAAGTAGTTGTTACTAACGAACAAGAGGAAAATATTGAACATAAAGTTTCAGTTACACAAATCATTCGTAGTTGGTGGCAAGTTGGTTCATATGTCAATGCTGGCGAAAAAATAACTGAAGGTACAGTTAATCCAAAAGAACTTTTAGCGGTAGCAGGATTAAAAGCTGTTCAAGATTATATTTTAAAAGAAGTTATGAAGGTATATCGTTCTCAAGGTATCGATATTTCGGATAAACATATTGAAATAGTAATTTGCCAAATGTTAAGAAGAGTTGTTGTCGAAGATGGCGGAGATACTGAATTAATCAAGGATGCTGCAATTTCAAAAGCTAGAATCACTGAAATTAATGATGCAGTTTTAGAAAACGATGGCAATCCAGCTAAATTCAAACCGATGTTATTAGGTATTTCTAAATCTTCAGTAGAAACTGATTCGTGGTTAAGTGCTGCTTCGTTTCAGGAAACAACAAAAGTATTAACTAATGCCGCAGTAAGAGGTAAAGTTGATGATTTAGTTGGATTGAAGGAAAATGTCATTATTGGCAAGAGAATTCCAGCAGGAACTGGCTCTAACGCTGAAAGAGAGACAACTAGACTAGTAAATGAAATGGCTGAAGAAATGAGACAAGCTAAAAATGACCGTTTAGCAATTGTCGCTGAAAAAGAAGTCGAAAAAAGTGCTAGAGAAGGCAGAAGACTAGAAAAAGATTTGTCTGATGCAGAGTAATTTGTTTTTTAAAATAAAACAAAAGCAAGGTCCATCTGGATCTTGCTTTGTTAAAGTGTTTTAATATTGATTAAAATATGGATCACAAAAAGTAAAAAATAAATAATGTATTAAGGAGATATAAGAACTATGAAAGAATTAACTTTAGATGAAATAAAAGAAGTACTAATTGAATTGCTAGAGGAATTTGATGAAATTTGCAGAAAAGAAGGACTTAATTATTCTTTGGGTGGTGGTTCAGCAATTGGGGCAGTTAGACATAAAGGATTTATACCTTGGGATGATGATATTGATGTTGCTATGCTACGAAAAGATTACAATAAGTTTATTGAATATTGTAAAACACATAAAACGACTTTTAAAACTTGTTTTCATGAAACAAACAGCAATTATTACTTGATGTTTGGAAAAGTTTATAATCCTAATACTAAGTTTATTCAAGATAAAGTTATAAGTGCAGATCAAGTAGGAATAGCGCTAGATATTTTTCCAATTGATTATTTAGCAAAAGATTATGATACCAGTTTAAAGTTATACAAAAAAAGTGAGTTTTTAAGAAACTTGTTATTGACAAAAAATTGGAAAAAGTATTACAAGGGAAAATCAGATAATAAAATTTTAGAAATAGGAAGATGGATGTTTTTTGCACTTAGTAGATTTTTAAATGGAAAAAAATTAATTGAGAAAATTGAAAAAATTTACATCAACAATAAAAAAGAAAATGCTGAATTTGCAATGTGTGTTTGTGGAGTATATGAAGAAAAAGAGATTATGAGCAAGAAGATTTATGATGAATATATGGATATTGAATTTGAAGGTAAAAATTACATGATTTTCACCAAATATGACGAATATTTAAGACAAATGTTTGGTGATTATATGAAATTGCCACCAAAAGAAAAGCAGAAACCTCATCATGAATATCCTGCTTATTGGGTGAAAAGTAAATAGATTGAATTATTAATAATTTTAAGAAAAAAAAGATAATGATCGCATTATCTTTTGTTTATGTTATTATCGAAAGACGTCTTAATGAGGGATAGCAAAAAGTTAAAATATTTTACAAAAAATTGATTTTGAAATCAACAAAAAAATGAAAAAATGAGGTTGACAATAGTAATCAAAATTGATAGAATGATTAAGCGCTCTCAAAAAGAAGCGCTAATCGTTCTTTGAGAAACAGACAGAAACAAACGTCAATAAAAAGTAATTAAATAATTACGGATAAAAAAAGAAGAAATAAAAAAAGAGATAAAATCAAACGGAGAGTTTGATCCTGGCTCAGGATGAACGCTGGCGGCGTGCCTAATACATGCAAGTCGAACGGAAGCGATAAGCTTGCTTATCAAATCAGTGGCGAACGGGTGA
>JAAZJL010000073.1 GCA_012800355.1 Erysipelotrichia bacterium
AAGTTTACTTTTACAATGAATGCTATGAATTCAATCGAAAGAAAACCTCTTAAGGGAATTAAAGCAGTATTAATTAATTTATATTGTTGGTTTATGGTTGGCTTAGCTTTTTTACCACAAGTATATGTAATTTATACTTCATTTTTGAAGACCAGTGGTAAGTTATTTGTTAAGGGTTATTCATTAGATAGTTATAGACTGGCTTTTAGAAATTTAAGAAGAGCAGTTCCTAATACTTTTAAAATTGGTTTAACTGCTCTAGCAATTGTAATTTTCTTGGCTATCATTATTGCTTATCTAGTTGTTAGAAGAAGTAACTTTATTAATAAAATTATTGATACCTTATCAATGATACCTTACATCATTCCAGGATCAGTAGTTGGTATTGCCTTAGTTATGGCTTTCTCTAAAAAACCACTTGTACTTACTGGTACAGTGGCTATTATGGTTATAGCTTTGGTTATTAGGCGTATACCTTATACGATTAGATCTTCAGTGGCCACCCTTCAGCAGATTCCACTTTCAATTGAAGAAGCAGCAATATCTCTTGGAGCTACTAAGATGAAGGCGTTTTTTGGAATAACCGTGCCTATGATGGCAAATGGTATCTTATCTGGAGCTATTATGTCTTGGGTTACCATTATTACTGAACTATCAACAGCAATCATTCTATATAACTTAAAAACAGTTACATTAACATTAGCAGTTTACACTTATGTAAGTAGAGGTAACTATGGTATAGCTGCAGCCTATGCGACAATTTTGACAGTAGCAACAATTCTGTCACTGTTACTGTATATGCTTATTGCTAAAACAGATGAAGTATCATTTTAGGGCGATTAAAATCGCCTTTTTTTTATTTTGTATGCTAAAATAATAAACGGGAGCATAGAAAGGTGTATCAATATGACGATAGTTCTAGCGTTGTTTATTCTAATAATGATGTACAATATGAAAATTGCTAAAAAAGGTAGTTTTGCATCGGATTATCTATCAATAGAAAAAACAAAACCCATCAAAGGTATTTTTACTTTTTTACTTTTCTTATCCCATGCTACCAGCTATATGTCTATGGATGGCATCTACGATAAACATTGTCATTTTGCCTTATCAATTTTAGGTCAAATGATGGTAGCTATGTTTTTATTTTATTCTGGGTATGGAATAATGGAATCCATTAAGCGTAAAGGCTTTAGTTATGTTGATGGTGTGCTTAAAAAAAGACTGCCAAAACTATTGATTAAGTTTGATGTTGCAGTACTATTTTATTTTATCGTTCAACATTTTATTTTTAAGGTTGAATTTGATAGTTTTGTTTTTTGGACTTCTTGGATAGCATATAACAGTTTAGGAAATCCTGATTGGTACAATTTTGTCACATTTGCTTTTTATATATTTATCTATATTTCTTTTTATAATTTAAAAAGAAAAGAGGACAGTAAACACTATATCTCAGCAATAATATTTACTCTTTTAACAATTATAATGGTATTTGCTTTAAAATATGCTGGCAAGAAATATTGGTGGTATAACACCGCAATTATTTTTCCATTAGGTTTATGGTATTCGTTATTTAAGGATAGAATTGATGATTTTATCATGAAAAATGATAAAAGATATTTTAGTGTAGTGACTATTATGGTTTTTGCTTGTCTTTTTTCAGGTTACTTTCAAGGAAGATTAGGCTTTATCAGTTATACTGCTTGGGGCTTTGCCTTTAGTTTGTTTGTGGTTATTGCAACAATGAAGATAACGTTTGGAAATAAAATATTAGATTTTTTTGGTGATCATGTTTTTAGTATTTATGTTTTACAAAGATTACCAATGATTACACTAAATAATTTAGGTTTGGCAAAGAGTAATAGGTATTTATTTTTTGCATTAACTTTACTTACTACTATTTTACTAGCAGTTATTTTTGACAAATTATTTGAAATGGTTTTTAAAAGAAGAAGTAGTTGAATATGAAAAAAAGAGTAGGAATAATAACATTACATCTTGGATATGGCGGAGTTGAACTATCATCAATCAACTTAGCTAATATGTTAGTGGATGATTATGACGTAACAATAATTAATTTATATAAATCAGAAATTGCTTTTGAAATAGATAAAAGAGTCAAGATTTGTGCCCTTAGTAATGTTTTTCCAAATAAAGAAGAAATTAAAGATGCTTTAAAAAGGAAAAGAATAATAAGACTAGTTAAAGAAGTCATCAAGGGTGCTATTATTCTGTTTTTAAGAACAAATCTTGTAAAAAAACATTTGTTGGAAAATGAATATGATTATATTATTTCTACTCTCTATATTTACACAAAGCTAGTAAATAAAATGGAACTAAATGCCATAAAGATAGCGATTGAACATAAACATCATAGTAATGATAAAAAATACATTCGCCAATTAATTTCAGCATGCTCAAACATTGATTATTTAATTCCTGTTTCAGATGAACTTGCCAAATTTTACTCTAATTTGGTGAAAGCTCAGTGTTTTTATATTCCAAATTGTATAGAGTATTATCCAAACGAAATTAATTTTGAAAAGGATAAACTTTTAATAGCGGTTGGCCGCCTTGTCGTAGAAAAAGGTTTTAATGATTTAATAGATGTTTTCAACATTGTTAATAAGAAACATCCTGATTGGAATCTAGTGCTAGTTGGCGATGGTAATGAAAGAGAAAAACTTGAAGATAAGATAAAAAAGTTAAATTTGCAAAACCATATTACTTTAACTGGTTTTCTAAAAAAGGATCAACTGAATGAATTGTATAAAAAATCTTCACTATATTTAATGACTTCTTTTGAAGAAGCATTTGGTATAGTAGTTGTAGAAGCACAATCTTTCGGAATTCCTTGCATTGCTTTTTCTACCGCAAAAGGAGTTTTAGAATTAATTGATGAACAATGTGGAGTTATTATTGAAGGCCGAAATATAAGTGGTATGGCTAATGCAGTAATTGATTTAATAGAAAATGAAGATAAAAGAATTGAATTATCAATAGAAAGTTATCACTCAGCTAAAAAATATGAATTTAATGAAGTTAAGAAAAAATGGCTTAAAACATTAAAAGAAATGAAGAAAAAAAGCAAAAGGATGGCATTAAGATGAAGAAAATATTTTACATAGTAATGATACTACAGCCCATAATTGATGTTTTAACATCATTGATGGTAAGGTTTTATCCAAATATAGCGAGTATTGGACAATTGTTAAGAGCAATAATATTGGTTGCAGTTTTTCTTTTTATTACATTTAAAACAACTAATCGTAGAAGAGATTATTCAATCATTTTAGTACTAATTGTTTTTTCACTATTATATTTATATAATCAATATTTTATTTTAAGAAATCCAATATTTTTGGAATTTTCAGCTATTTTAAAATTTAATTATTTTATACTTTTGACTATGGGTTTTATAGAATTTTTAAAACTAAAGTTAATAGATAAATCTGATATTGAAAAGGTACTTTTTATTAATGCTTTAATCATATTTTCAATATTACTAATCTCAATTGTTACAAAAACCTCATTTTTTAGTTATAGTTATGAACAAAAAGGTGTGATAGGTTGGTTTTTTTCTGCTAATGAAATTGGAGTTATTATCTTCTTGCTAATGTCCGTTATTTTTCACAAGTTAATGGACAAAGCAGTTTATTTGATACTTTTCTTTTTAATGTTTTATATTTTTATTCAGATTGGAACAAAAGTTAGTGTTTATGGGTTACTTTTACCACCTATAATCCTATTGATATTTCTATTGCGAAAGAAAAATAACATAAAGGAAATAATAAAAGTTGGCAGTGTTTTTTTACTTAGTGGGCTGTTAATTTTATTTAGTAAAACAATTGTTCGAGATTTTTCAAAATTAAACAATCCTGTGGTAAATGATACAATTTTAAATAAGACTAATGCTATCTTAAGTGGACGTTTAGAATTTTTGAAGATGATTGGAAACAAGTTTATTAATTCACCTATAAATGTTTTTTTACTAGGCCTAGGGCATCAAGAAAACGGAGTTTTATTGAAAGGTGTCGAAATGGATTTTTTTGATATCCTATTTAATTTTGGTATTTTTGGCTTCCTAATATATTTAGTATTTACCTTGATTGTATTTAAAGAAGCTATTTTTAATATTTTTAAAAAAGACACCTCGTTAGAAAAATACACTTTTTCTGTAACACTAATTATAGGAATGTCTATTGGAATACTGATTGGTCATGTCTATTTAGCACCTGCAGTTAGCACTTATTTAGCTTTAATTTCGGGATATGTTTTTTTAAGAGAAGATAATTTGAAAGAAAAATAAAACGACAGATAACATATTTGTTAATGTACCATAATGATATTTTATTGAATATAAAAAAAGTTTATAATAAATGTAGATTTATAGCGTGAGGTTTATAAGGAAAAAGGGTTTATGAAAAAAGTAATGCTGGTTTTTGGAACAAGACCCGAAGCGATAAAAATGTGTCCTTTGATAAATGAATTAAAAACCAGGGATTCTTTAAAAACGATAGTTTGCGTTACGGGTCAACACAGAGAAATGTTGCAACAAGTTTTAAGTGTTTTTAATGTTGATTCTGATTATAATCTTTCCATCATGGAAGAAAGACAGAATTTATTTGATATAACAACAAATATCTTACTTAAAATTAAAGGCGTATTAAAAAAAGAAAATCCCGATATAGTTTTAGTGCATGGTGATACAAGCACAGCTTTTGTTGTAGCTTTAGCTTGTTTCTATCTACAAATTCCAGTTGGACATGTTGAAGCAGGATTAAGAACATGCGATATATTTAGTCCTTATCCAGAAGAGTTTAACAGACAAGCTGTTTCAATAATAAGTGCTTATAACTTTGTTGCGACTAAACAAGCTAAAGAAAACTTGTTAAAAGAGGGTAAAGATAAATCGAAAATATTTATTACTGGAAATACCGTAATAGATGCTTTAAGAATTACTATTAAAGATAATTATCATCACGAAGTTTTACAATGGGCTAAAGACAGCAGATTAATTATGATAACTGCTCATAGAAGAGAAAATTTGGGACAACCAATGGTAAATATGTTTAATGCGATAAAAAGAGTCATTGAAGAACATCCCGATGTTAAAGCCATCTACCCAATTCATCCAAATCCTATTGTAAGAGAAACAGCCAATAAAATATTAAAAGACAGCAAACAAATCAAAATAATCGAACCTTTAAAAGTGCTAGACTTCCACAACTTATTAAATAAGAGTTATTTGATTTTAACTGATTCAGGTGGCATTCAAGAAGAAGCTACATTTTTAGGAAAACCAGTTTTAGTTATGAGAAATATTACTGAAAGACCTGAAGGATTAGAAGTTGGTTGCTTAAAATTAGTTGGCACAGAAGAAGATGAAATTTATCAAAATTTCAAACTTCTTTTAGAAGATAAAAAAGAATATGAAAAAATGAGTCAAGCAAGTAGTATTTATGGAGATGGGACAGCCTCTAAACAAATTGCCGATATCATAGAAAGGTGTTTATAATTAAAAGGTAAAAAAGATGAAAAAAATGTTTTTGATTATCTATTACTTAATTGGCAAAAATTTGCCTTCTTCAAGTTTTGTGTTTGGGACATTTTCTAAAAAGTTCAGGGGTTTTTTAATCAAACAAATTTTTGATTATGTAGGCGAAAATGTTAATGTTGAAAAGAATGTTTTCTTTGGTTCTGGTAAGGGCTTTAAAATTGGCAAAAACTCAGGTTTAGGCTTAAATTCAAGACTTCAAGGACCTCTTAGCATAGGCGAAAATGTTATGATGGGCCCTGAAGTAATGATTTTTACTCAAAACCATAATTATAATCGGACAGATATACCAATGATTGAACAAAATAATAGTGAAAGAGAACCAGTTAATATAGGTAATGATGTCTGGATAGGAGCTAGAGCAATAATTTTACCAGGAGTTAATATAGGTGATGGAGCAATTATTGCAGCAGGTGCTGTAGTAACAAAAGATGTTGAGTCTTACACTATAGTTGGTGGAGTTCCAGCGAAAATTATTAAAAGAAGGTAATCCGTTATGTTTAAAAAATAGGAAAGCTGATTTATTAGCTATCCTATTTTTATTTACTGATAATATTATTTATTTTTTTAAGCAATACCTTAAAAACAAAGATAGGTAATGTTAACGATCTTTTAAGTCTGGTAGGTTCTTTTATTATTCGATATAACCATTCCAAACCATTTTCTTGATAAAACTTTGGAGCTCTTTTTATGTTCCCTGAAATTACATCTAAAGAACCACCAACTACCATAAATAAGTAGCTATTAATCTGACCTTGGTATTTGGCGATAAACTCCTCCTGAAGAGGACAACCAAGACCAACAAACAACATATCAGGTTTAGTTTCATTTATTAGTTTTATGACCTCGCTTTCTTCTTGGCCTTGATCACATCTATTGTAATATCCGTGCATTGTACCAGAAATGATTAAAGAAGGATAATTTTCTTTAATTTTTTTAGCTGCTTGATTAGCAACATTTTTTGCGCCACCAAGAAGAAAGATTTTCTTTTTCTTTTTGTCAGCATAATCCAATAGATTAGTCATTAAATCAATACCAGTTACTCTTTCCATTAAAGGATTATTAAGTATTTTAGAAGCTATAACTAATCCAATGCCATCTGGAATTGCTAAATCAGCAGAATTAATTATTTTAAATAATCCCTCATTTTTACTAGCTTTTACAATTATTTCAGCATTTGGAGTAACCACAAAAAACTTTTCTTTGTTTTCTATTTTTTCTACGCATTTTCCAACAGCTTCACTCATATTGACTTTGTCGATATCAATACCTAAAATATTAACTTTTTCCATAATTTCTTTTTTAATTTCTCTAATATAGAATACCACATTATAATCAAAAATAATCTAATTATTTTTGTTATAAAATAGATAAAATATAGACGCTATTAAAGAGGTTTAAATCTGTGTAAATTACTAATTTAAAAGATTGTTAATTATTTTTTAAGAGTTAGCACTTATTTGTTGACAGTGCTAAAGATGTATATTATAATATTAGCAGTGGCAACTATTAAGTGCCAGAAAGAGAGGAGAAGGATGTTATCACGTAGACAAGAAATAATCCTAAAAGCGATTGTTGAAGAGTTTATTAGGACAGCAGAACCAATTGGTTCAAAAACCTTGTTAGAGCAGTATGGACTAAGTTGTTCAAGTGCAACGATTCGTAATGAAATGAACTACTTGGAAACAGAAGGTTTATTAGAGAAAACTCATGCTTCTTCTGGAAGAGTCCCATCGACATATGGTTATCGTTATTATGTTGAATATCTAATGGATTCCCAGCTTGAGGAAAAAGAGAAAAATCAATTACAGACATTCTTTTCCAGAGATTTACCGCTTGAGGATGTAATTCAAGAAAGTTGCGACATATTATCAAATATGACCAACTTGACTTCACTGGTATTAGGTCCAGATGCTAACAAACAAAGTTTAGCACATATTAAATTATTTCCACTTACTGATAGAAGTGCAGTGGCAGTAATTATTACTGACCAGGGTCATGCTGAAAACAAAACTTTCCATTTTGAAGATAAGGTATCAGTTGAAGATATTCAAAATTGTACTGCCATCTTAAATGATTATTTAGTAGGAACATTAATCAATGATGTTGTGGAAAAACTAAATGAAATCAAACCAATCTTGGAAAGATCAGTTAAAAGACATGAAGTGTTATTCAATGCCTTTGTACAGGCCTTTGTGAAATTTGCTAGTGACAATGTTTATTTTTCGGGGGCAACAAATATGTTGTATCAGCCTGAATTTAGCGACATTGAAAAATTAAAAGAGATTATGAAAATGTTTGATGATTCAACAATGTGGCGCTCAATTGGGACAAGTGAGTCAAGCATAAAAGTCAAATCACCAGACAATAAAGGTGAACTAATATGGGTTAATGATGTGGCTATTGTTTCTTCAGTCTTCAATATTGGCGAAGAAGAAGGAAAATTAATGGTTGTAGGACCAAGTCGCATGAATTATAACAAGATTGTTTCGATATTGGATTTCGCAACACAGTTTATTGAAAGCCAATATAAGAAGAAAAAGTAGAAAATGAGGTTAAAATGAGCAAAAAAGAGAAGAAGAAAAAAGTTGAAGACAATGAAGTAAAAGTAGAAGAAGTTGAAGAAGAAATACAAGAAGAAATAGAACTAACTGAAACTGAAAAACTACAAAAAACGATTGAAGAACTTCAACAAGAAGTCGCAATCACCAAAAATGCTTATTATAAGGCTTATGCAGATACTGAAAATCTGAAGAAAAGACTATTGAATGATGCAGAAAATGCCAATAAATATCGTATTCAATCATTCGCACAAAGCATTTTACCAGCCTTAGATGCTTTAGAGATAGCACTAGCTGGAAAAGATATATCTGATCCTTTTGTTAAAGGAGTTAAATTAACTTATGATCAGATAATGAAAGCACTAACCGATGAAGGGGTTAGTCAAATTGATAGCATTGATAAACCTTTTGATGCCAACTTCGAACATGCTATGGTGATGGAAAAAGTTGAAGGTGTAGAACCAAATATCGTTGTTGAAGTTTATCAAAAAGGTTATATGTTAAAAGACAGATTATTAAGAGCGGCCTTAGTTAAGGTCAGTGAATAAAAGAAAGAAGGAATAAATTATGGGAAAAATTATCGGAATTGACTTAGGTACAACAAACTCATGTGTAGCAGTTTATGAAAATGGCGAAGCTACAATTATTACAAATCCAGAAGGAAATAGAACTACTCCGTCAGT
>JAAZJL010000074.1 GCA_012800355.1 Erysipelotrichia bacterium
AATAAAAAATTAATAATCAAAAATCTTCTCTAAGTGGTAGCTTTTTTATAATTTTATAAAATTTAATTTAAAAATTATTGTCATTCGACAATGTAATACGATGTATTTCGCTATCTATAGTGATACATTAAGATTGCTGCAGCTATAGCAACATTTAATGATTCAAAATTATCCATTTCAATCTTTACTCTTTCATCTGCTGTTAGAATTGCTTTTTTTGATAAACCTTGTCCTTCGTTTCCTAGCATAATTGCTAATTTATCTACTTTTTTACTTTTACTTAAGTAATTTGAGTTTTCTAAATCTGTTGCTATTAGTTTACAGCCTTTTTCTTTGACTTTAGAGATGATATTTTCAAACTTGTCTCTTAATACTGGAATGTGGAAAAAGGCTCCCTGAGAGGCTTGTATTGTCTTCTGGTTGTATAAATCGCAACTATCTTCTGTTAAATATACTAAATCATAACCAAAACTATAAGCTGTTCGAATAATTGTTCCCACATTACCTGGATCCTGCACTTTTTCAAGAATAATTACTTTTTTAAAGTTATCAACTTTATAGTCAACCATTTTGCATATCGCAATATAATCATTTAAAGAAACATTATCAGATAATTTTTTTATAATTGCTTCACTTACATAAATACAATCTACTTCAAATATATTATTTACTCCTTCTCTGACAATAAGAGTATCAAGACAATTTGCTTTGATAGCTTCTTCTATTAAATGTCTTTCTTGAACGATAAAAAGATTGTATCTATCACGATATTTTTTTTGGTTTAATTTACCCCATAGTTTTATTTTATTATTTTCTAAAGATTTTATAACTTCCATATTTTTATTCTAACAAAAAAAGCTAAGTAGTAAAACTACAAAGCTAATTAAATTTATTTTAATACTTTTTGGCATCTTAGACATAAGCCATTTTCATCAATATCAGTAACAACATTCCAACATCTTGGACAAACATGGCCATCAAATTTTTCAACTTTAATATATCCTGTTGGATATTCCTGATATTTTTCTTCAGTCAGTTCAAATTGGGAAGCAATAACTAATTGTGCTAAATCATGATTAGTTAAACCATTCAATGCATCCTTATATTCTTCCTTTGGGCAGTAATATATTTTAGTTTCTAAAGCCTTTTTTATCAATCCACAAACTTTAGCTTCTTCTAAAGCTTTAAGAATATCACTTCTTACATCCATATATTTTTCCCATTGAGTAATAATTTCTTCATCATTTTCATGTTTTTTACTTTTTGGGAAATCCTCTAAAATAACACTCTGCTTTTTATTATTGAAAATTTCATAAACTTCTTCCATTGTATAAGATAAAATTGGAGCCCATAATTTATTAAGTGCATCTGCAACCTGATAGAATACCGTTTGAATCTGTCTTCTTCTTAAGTTGTCTTTCTTTTCAATATAAAGAATATCTTTTGCATAATCCATATAGAAAGCACTAATAGTATTACTCATGTACGTAAATAAAGTATTACTTGCCAAAATATAATCATATTCATCATAAGCTTTTACAGTAATATCAATTACTTCATTTAATTTAATCAAAATGTATTTATCTAGTGAAGTTAATTTTTCATAAGAGATCGCATCTTTTTCATAATCAAACTCTTCACTATTGATATTACCAAGTAAGAATCTAAAAGTATTCCTTACTTTTCTATATTGTTCACTTGCAATCTTAAACAGCTCATCAGAACATTTTAAATCAGCTCTAAAGTCAACTGAAGCAACCCATAATCTTAAAATATCAGCACCATATTTTTCAATTACATCAATTGGATCAATAGTATTTCCTAATGATTTGCTCATCTTATAACCTTTTCCATCAACGACATAACCATGAGATAAAACACCTTTATAAGGAGCTTGTCCATTTGTAGCAACACCAACAATTAACGAAGAGTTAAACCAACCACGATATTGGTCTGAACCTTCTAAATATAAGTCACATGGATATTCAAATCCTCTTCGTTTAAAAGTATTATGGGAAGAACCAGAATCAAACCAAACATCCATTGTATCTATTTCTTTAGTAAATACTCCATTTGGTGAATTTGGATGAGTATATCCTTTAGGTAATAATTCATTAACTTCTTTTTCAAACCAAATGTTTGAACCATATTTTTCAAACAAATTGGCAACATGATTAAATAATTCTTCATCAATAATAGGTTTTTCATCTTCACTATAGAAGATAGGAATTGGCACACCCCAAACTCTCTGTCTAGAAATACACCAGTCTTTTCTATCTTTAATCATGTTAAACATTCTGGCATGACCAAAATCGTTTTCCCATTTTACATCATCAACTGCTTTTAAAAGTTCTTCCTTGATTTTTTCAATTGAAGCAAACCATTGAACAGTTGCTCTGAAAATCACTGGTTTTTTCATACGATCATCATGAGGATAACTATGAGTAATCCATTCATTAGCTAATAATTTATCATCTTCATGTAACCACATAACAATATCTTTATTAGCATCAAAGACAAACTTACCATTTAATCTTTCACCTGCTTCAATTGTTAAACATCCCTTATCATCAACTGGGCAGAAAGTATCTAATCCATATAATTGTCCAACGTAAAAGTCCTCTAAACCATGACCAGGAGCTGTATGAACACATCCTGTACCATCTTCATCAGTTACATGCTCTCCCAGAATCACCAAAGATGTTTTTTCTGGATATAATGGATGTGAAGTTTTCACATACTCTAGTTCACTACCTTTGATTATTTTTAAAACTTTATAGTTATCTAACTCAAACTTTTTCATTAATTTTTCAACTAATGATTCTGCCATGACTAATTTACCTTTTTCAGTTTTTACAACAGCATAATTTAAATTAGGATGTAAACAGATTGCTAAATTACCAGGAATAGTCCAAGGAGTTGTTGTCCAAATAACAACCTTTTCATCACCATCTAAAACACCATTTCCATCAGTTACATCAAAAGTAACGAAAATGGTCATATCTTTTTTATCTTCATAATAGATTTCGCTATCAGCAACAGCGGATTCTCTTTCAGGCGACCAGTAAATAGGTTTTAAACCTTGATATATTAAACCATTACAAGCCATTTTACCAAAAGTTCTAATTTGGTCCGCTTCAAAAGATTTATCCATTGTAATATATGGACAATCATATTGAGCAACAGTTCCTAATCTTTTTTCAGTTGCCATTTGAATTTTAATTTGTTCTTTGGCATAATCCTCACATTTGCCTCTAAAATCAACAATTGACATTTTCTTTCTATCATAACCTAAAGATGGCATTTTATTTTCAATAGGTAAACCATGGGTGTCCCAACCAGGATAAAATGGTGTATCATAACCCATCATATGTTTTGATTTAACAACAAAATCCTTTAGAACACGGTTCATTGCTGTCCCAATATGCAAATTTCCATTAGCATATGGAGGACCATCATGTAACATAAAACGTGGTTTTTCCTTGTTTCTTTCCATCATCAAATCATATAGTTTAATCTTTTCCCATTTTTCTAAAATGTTAGGTTCTTTTTTTGGAAGATTTCCTCTCATTTCAAATGTTGTATTTGGCATTAGTAGTGTGTCTTTGTAGTCCATAATTAACTCCTTCTTTCCTTAAAAAAACGTCCCTAAATCTAAGGACGTCAATACGCGGTACCACCTTAGTTCACAAATTTCTTTGTGCCCTCAATATCTTTAACGCAGATTTACGTAACTATTTACTTTATCAATAGTTAAGCTCCAAAGTGATGTCTCTATTTAATCTTGATTGACTTGCACCGAACGTCAATTCTCTAATTACTAATTAAATAGAACGCGTCTTTTTCTTAGCTTTATTCATTTTCCTCCGGTTGCACAAATGGATTAGGCAACTGGATTTCATCATATAATTTTAATTTTTCTAACAATAACTTAACTGCTGCAGTTAATTGATTTTTTGCTTCTAATGATATCTGATTATAATTTTTAACAGTATCAACATATTGTTGTACTTCAAGTACAGCTTCTTCAATAATACTGTCAGCATTTTGACGAGCTTCATCTATCATGCTGTTAGCTTCCTTTAAAGCTAATCTAGCAACATCATCCGCTTGTTTTTCACGCATTGAAAGTTCACTAACCAAAAGTTGATATCTCTTTTTAATCATCGCAAATTGATTGTTAACAGTTTCTATTTGATTTTGATATATTAATATTCTTTCATTTAATTCATGAATTTGATACTCTAATCTATCAATTTCACTATTAACTTGATAACAGTCATAACCGTTGGCAACTAAATTGAAGCGGCGCAATTCGTTCATAGAAAACTCTCCTTGTCTATACAAATTTCTTAACTTTTATAATTATTTTACCACTTTTTTTGTTTTTCTCAATATCATTTATTTGATATCTTCCATGCGTTTTAAGCGATAATATATCATTATTATTACATAGATATGTAAAATCTTCAATACTTTGATAGTTAACACTCACAAAACCAGCACTAATAAACTCTTTTGCTTTCTCTCGTGATTTCTTTATTAATGCTGATACTACTTTATCTAATCTAAGAGATGAAATGTTATACCTATATTCTTCAAACTTAAATTCTTGTTTTTGGAAATCTACTTCTTCAAATTTGATAGAACAATGTCCGATTTTACTTAAATTGTTTTGTAGATAATTACTGATGTCTTTACAACAATAAAAGTAAATCTTATTATCTTCAACCCACATATCTCCAAATCTATCGATTTCAATTCCGCTATTGTAAATAGCTCCTTTGACATCTCTATGGGTAATTTTATTGAATTTTTTATTAAAACTTCCTGACAAACAACAAATATAGTCGTCAAAATCAAAATTATCTCCAATTATACATATTTTTCTTATTGCTGTTTCATAACCACCAAAGAAAGAATAGGGAATTTTATCGGATAAAAATGATCTGATAACTTTTTCTTCAATACTGCTACAAAAACCAAGTGAAATAGGACTATTATCTATTTTATATCTTTCTTTTATTTGTTGCAGTTTTTTTATTAAACTTTCGTAACCTTTGTAATGTTGAAGTAGGTTGCTATTAACCTTATTCACCCTCTACTCTTCCATCGACAGGCATATCATGTGGAGTAAATAGGAAAACATTTCTATCAATTCTTTGATACTCACCTTTAATAGCATAAATAACACCTGCCAAAAAATCTAGAAGTCTAATAGCACTTGCTTCTTGTAAACGATGAATATTTACCACACATGCCTTATTTGCTAATAAACAGTTAGCAATTTCAGCTGAATCATCAAAACTTCTTGGTTCTTTAACCATCATTTTAGCGTTGCTAACTTTTTTAACCTTTTCATTTTGAGCTTGTTCATATTCAGATACATTTTCATCAAATACTTCTTCAACCTCTTCGTTTTCAATTTCTTCTGTTTCTGTTAATGCTTTTTTTATTTTTACAAATAATTCACTCATTTTATCACTCCTTAAGATATCTACTACATTATATCATTTTTCACAAGTATTTAATATCTTTTGTCAAAAACAACATTTTTAATTTTTATTTGTTAAATTTAAATAACAATATTAGATAATTTTTAATCGATTGTTTTAAAACAGAAGTAATGATATTATTTATAAGAAACTTTTAGGAGGAATTTTTATGCAGTTAAGAATTGAAAACCTTTCAAAATCATTTGGTGATTTAAATGTTTTAATTGATTTAAACTACACTTTTAAAAAAGGAAATATCTACGCCATCTTAGGAAAAAATGGTTCTGGTAAGACGACACTTTTCAACTGCATTTCTGAAGAAATGGAATTTGATAAAGGTAATATCTATTTAAATAACGAAATCATCAATCACCAAGATGTTGGTTTTGTTTATACTATTCCAATGTTACCTGAGTTTTTAACTGGTTATGAATTTCTAACTTTCTTTGCTGATATCCATCAAGATAAAGGTTTAAATCGTGATGATGTCGATAGTTATTTTGAACGTATTGATTTTAAAGAAGATGATTACCATCGTTTGATTAAAGACTATTCAACAGGAATGAAAAACAAACTACAAATGCTCTGTATAATTTTAACTAAACCTAAAGTTTTATTGTTAGATGAGCCTTTAACATCACTAGATTTAGTTGCAGCAATGAACATGAAAAAAGAATTATTAAAGATTAAAGATGATACAATTATGATTCTTTCAACTCATATTTTACAAATCGCCAAAGACATTAGCGATAAAATTGTTGTTTTAAATAAAGGTAAACTTATTGATGTTGACGAAACTGATGAAAATTTTGAGCAGACAATAATGGAGATATTACAAGATGAATGAAATTCTATTTAGATTAAAATATAATAGTTTACTTCATTGGTTAATCAATTCTAAGATTGTTTCCAAAATATTTAGAATCAAAGAAAATGCATATCGTGATTATCAACTAAAAGCTGATTTACAAAAATATATGCCAGTTTTTTCTGTTTTTTATGATATCTTAAAACATTTAATCTATTTACTCGTATTTATTCTTGCCTCTTTTGAAGCGAGTGATTTTATGATTTGGTTTATATTATTGATGTTGGCAGGATTTTCAACTAAAGTACTTGATTATGATGAGAATATGAAAATTCTTTTTCAATCTTTCAAAATACCATTTAAAGATATCTTTTACTTTAAATTAAAAAGAAGATTTATAAATCGTTTTACATATGCTCTTATTTTTCCTTTAGGCTTTAGCATACTAATAAAAAACTTTAGGTTTTTACCTTTTATGATTTTCTCTATTTTCTTTTTCATGTATTTTGCAGAAAGTTTTACTTTACTTATTTATAAAATGAAAAAACCAGGCTATTTACAATATCCACTATTTATTTCTTTAATATTAATTTGTATAATCTTTCTTATTTTACAAATTAACCCGTATTATCTACTAATACTAATGTCCATTTACATAGTTGTAAGCTTAATTCTTATATATAAACAAAAAAGAGTTGAATTATTCTTTGATATTTTTATGAAAAATATTAAATCTTTTGATGAATCCATAAAATCAATTGAAGATTTATATACTAAAGAAACTGAAATGGATAAAAATGTCAATCCAAAAAAAAGTTTATCAATTATTAAAAAATACAAATCGTATAATTTATATCAATATCTGTTTTTATCACGTCACAAAAGAATCTGGTATAAACCATTAAGAAACTCCAGTTTAATTCAATTAGCTGTTTATTTAATTTTTACAGGTCTGTTTTATTTTGATGCTCTTCCTGATGTTGATTATCAAATGATTATTGTAATATTAACAAGTGCATATATTTATTTACTTTATGCTTTAGATACAGGTCAAAGATTAATAAAAGCCTATTATAGAAATGGAGATTATCATCTACTTCATTATGCTTTTTATCGACGTAAAAATGAAATTTATAAACAATTTTTAATTCGTTTAAAAGATGCTTTTGTCTTTTCTCTATTACCTATAACAATTAATTTGGTTTTCTCTTTAATTTGGATTATATGGTTTAAAATGCCTTTAAGTGTTACTTTAAATTTCTTTGTTTCAATAGCATTTTTCACTTTATTCTTTAATATAAATTATTTATTTGTTTATTATATTTTTCAGCCGTATAACTATAGTTTAGATAAACCTAAATTTGTATTAACTATTTTTGGAATTTTAACATATGTTTTCGTTTATATTGATAAACCTTGGCTCAGTTACAAATATTTAGCGATAATATTTATCATTATCTTAATACTATATATAATACTTTCAACTATTCTTGTTTATCATTTTACACCAAAAACATTTAAATATCGTGATTAATTAAAAAACCTAATTTTTAAATATTAGGTTTTAATTTTTTTATAAAGATTAGCCTCATAAGGTGTCATTTGTTCTTCTAACTCTTTTATGTTTGAGAATATTAATTCATATCCATCAGTACTGACAATACGTTTTTGTTTTTTATCTATTAGATTTATTTCTATTAAATACTCATTTTTTTCATCTTTTCTTTTATAAATAAAATAATCCTTAGTTTTTTCATTTATAAATTCAATATCTCCATAAATTAAAGTTTGATTATCCTTTCGATATTTAATTAACTCTTTTGTAAAATTATAAATCGAATCATCTTGTTTTTGCTGAACTTTAATATTTGTTGAAGTTAAATCTTGATGTCCTATAATCCAAGGAAGTGATTTTGAAAAACCTCCATAGACTTCACTGGTCCATTGCATTGGTGTACGAGTATGGTCTCTAGTACCAGCTAAAATTATCTCAAAAGCATCTTTTTCACTTTTGCCAGTTTCTAACAATTCCTGATATTTATTAATACTCTCTACATCTCTAATATCAGTCATCGACTTAAATTCATTATTGGTCATTCCAATTTCTTGACCTTGATAAAAGAATGGTGTTCCTTTTAAAGTCAATAAAATCATATTTATGTTTTTAGCTAATTGATTTCGATAATTATGACTTGGGTCAATTTTAGAAATAAAACGTGGATTATCGTGATTATCCACAAATAGAGACATCCAATAACGATTTGTAAAAGCTCTTTGATTTTCTATTAAGTATAATTTATAAAAATTCAAATCATAACGATAATCATCAAAACGAACTTTACCTGGAGTTTCAAGATGGTCAAAACTAAAAGTTAAATCCATAATATTACGATAATCGCCAGTTAAAAGTTTTCCTAATTGTGTACCAATACCAGGAGTTTCACCAACGTTAAATCCTTGATATGGTTCAAAGGCTTCTTTACGAAGTTTAGATAAATACTTTGTTAAATTTGGACCATAAAAATAATGTTCCATCCCAGTAAAACCAACTAATTTTCCTATTAATTCATCACCATTTGGTAAATTTGGATTTTTAGAAATATAGTTAATGACATCCATTCTAAAACCATCAATTCCTTTTTTTAACCAGAAGGTAACAATATCAACAACTTCTTTTCTAAGTTTTGGATTATCCCAATTTAAATCCATTTGTTTTGAAGAAAATAATTTTAAAGCATATTTATCAATTTCTTTAAAGTATCTCCAAGCTGATCCGCTAAAGAAACTTGTCCAGTTATTAGGGTTATCTTTGAAAATATAGTAATCTTGCTTTTCTTTATCACCTTTTAAAGCTGCTTGAAACCACGGATGTTCATCAGAGGTGTGATTAACAACTAAATCCATAATAATTTTCATATCACGTTTTTTTAATTCTGAAATAAGCATTTCAACATCTTCCATGGTTCCAAATTCTTTCATAATATTTCGATAGTCTCTAATATCATAGCCATTGTCATCATTTGGTGAATCATAAATTGGAGAAAGCCATAAACAATCAATACCTAAATCCTTTAAAGTATCTAATTCTGAAATAATACCTTGAATATCTCCTATACCATCACCATTTGAATCTTTGAAGCTACGTGGATAAATTTGATAGAAAACAGCCTCTTTCCACCAAGTTTTTTTAATTGGTGAATTATCTTCCCAAGGTTGTTCAAGCTCACTGTTAACCAGATTAATAATAGTTTCAAAAAATGAAAGAGGAACTTTCTTAGCTAAAGATGCTAAATGTTTAAGTTTTATATTTAAAATTAATGGATTTTTAAGTAAAGAAAATGAAAATCCTGTTTGAAGAAATAATCTAAAAACTATATCATGACCAATAGGTAAAGCTATAAGATCTTTGATTTTGCTATTTAAACTAATTTTTTTGTTCATGTTTTATCTCCTTTAGTCGAGCTTGATTTTCTGTAATTATTTGCTTATAAAAAACTTCATCAATGCGATAAAATTTACGATAAATTAAATATGAGATAATAATAAGTATTAATGGAACAATTAACATAGATGATTTTAATAAGTCTAATCCTTGCTGAGTTACTTGTGAAACATCAGTAGATTCATTAATACCTGCAACAATTACTGTCGCTCCAACAATACCACTTGCTAAAGCATTCCCAAGTTTATTTATAAATGGTTGTAATGATAAAGTTACTGAATCATTTCGTTTATGAAATTTCCATTCACCATATTCTACTGAATCAGATATAAACATTAACATTAATAACTGAATTGCCCCTTGACCAACAAATAATAGTATGCCAGCAATTCCAATTCCTAACATTGTTGTTGTAGGTGCAAAGAAAAATATAATATATCCTATCACCATAATACCGATACTAGCAGTAAATATAGTATTTCGTTTAAAGTATTTTGAAACTAAAGGGAAAACAGCTAAAGCTGTAATTTGTGATACAGCTAAGATTGCTGCAAATACGGCATACATATTAATGTCACCATAGATGTATTTAAAATAATATTGACCAAAAGATGTTGTGGTAATATAACCAGTCATGAAAATACTCATGGAAATTGAAATCCATAATAATTGATCATTTTTAATAATTATTTGGAATAATTCTTTAACAGTTGTCTGCTCTTCAACAATTTGATTTTCTAAATCTTCTTTTACTCCAAAAACTGTAAACATTTGGAAAAACAACATTAATATTACTAAAATTATTGATAAATAGAAATAAGCTTGTTGCATTGAACCTGTTTTATCAGCTAAAAATTGGGTAAAGCCTGTAATGCCAACTACTAAAGTAAACATACCTAAGTTAGCACAAATACGGGCTACTGCTCCAATTTTTTCACGTTCTTTTTGATCTTTTGAAAGTGACGGTAACATTGACCAATAGGCAATATCATTGGCTGTATAGGAAATTTCCCATAGCAAGTAATTGACTGTAAAGATAACTACAAAACCCATGCCTTCAATCTTAAAATCATAGAAAAATAATATGGTAAATATTGAAGTCAATAAAGCACCAATCAAAATCCAAGGTTTAAATTTACCCCATTTACTTTTAGTATTATCAACCAACATTCCCATAAATGGATCGTTGAAAGCATCAAATATTCTTACAAAGACCATCATCATAGTTATATATGCCATTATTCTATCCGACAAGTCTAAAACATCAGTTAGATAGAACATCAAAAACATTGAGATTAATGTATAAAGCATATCTCTTCCAATTGTCCCGATGCCAAACATCCAACGATTTCTTTTACTTACTTTTTCATTCATTATAATTGTTCCTTTCTAAAATTATATCTTAAAAACATTCTATCGTATTTTTTAAAATTTATATACCCATAAATAAGGGATGGTTTTAATAAACCACCCCTGTTTTTATTGTTAATGTAAGAACATGGTTCATTAAGGTTACTATAATTGTTTAATTTTTACTTTTTTAAACTAATTAATTTACTATAATTTAAAATTATTTTAATTAGATTTTACAGTTTAAACAACCTCTAGTATTCCATAATCTCCTTGATCTCTTCGATAAATTATGGAAATAAGCCCAGTATCTTTGTCTCTAAATACAAAGAAACTATGATTTACAAGTTCCATTTGAATAATAGCTTCATCAGTATCTAACTCGTCAACAACCACTCTTTTTACTCTTGCGATTACATCTTCATCTTCAACTAAATTATTTTCATCGATAAATGCTTTTGCTAATTTTTCTTTGTGTCTTCTTGATAAACGTGTTTTTTGTCTTCTAATTTGGTCTTCTAATTTATCAATTGATTTATCAATTGCATTTCTAACTTCATCATCGACAACTTCACTTCTTAAATAACCAATTTTTGAAGGAATAGTTATTTCCAACTTTATATCATTACCATGTTTTTTGACAACTACATTCGCAATTGTCTCTGGATCAATTAAGAGATATTTGTCTAAAAACGACAACTTATCACCAATCCTTTTTTCATCTTCTACAGACAAATTTAAATCTTTAGAATAAACATTTACTTTCATACTAAATTCCTCCTATATTCTATCGATCATTTTGATCGCTTAGTATCATTTTTAACCATTTAAAAATTTTATATAACGAATATGTATCTAAACCACAATACTCCAATAATTGTTTTTTGTATATTTGTTTTTGTTTCTCATCTTGACAATTTGTCATTTCACGATGTATTTTGACAGCTTTCATTCCATCTGACACTTCTAAATCATCATAAGAATGTTTATTGTCAATCATATTTTCAATTGTATTTAAGGTAAATGAACCTCTCATTCTAGTGTCATAAACTAATCCTGTGATAAATGGAGTAGCCATATCTACCAATCGTTCATTAATTTTTAGTAACTCGTAATTATATTGTGGAAAATAATTTGCTAGTTCTTTAATTCTTATTTTTTCAGCACCAGCAGCATTATAAGCCAACACACTTCCCTTTTTAGGTATATTTTTCAGTAACGACATAGCAATTTCTTCTCTACTATCGCCTTCGCCAATGCATTCATAGTGAGAAAGATTTTTACCATCGTATACATGTAAAGAATATTGAAACAATAATACGTCCATCACCTTCATATCATTATATGGTGGTATTGGAAATAAATCCCATTCAAAATCAAGAAATGATATTGGAAACTCTAGCTGATTAAGCCAAGTTTTTAATTTTTCTTTATCAACATATAATCCACCACTTTGGTCAGCTTTTATTTGAGCCATTTGAACTTTATTACCTTCTACTCTTTTCAAATCAGCATCTTTTAAATATTTAATACCATCTTCCAACATCTCATATTTATATTTTGAAGAAACTAATGTCAAAATACTATTGTCATCTATTATCTTATCTAAGGGAAAACAATCATCAAAAAATGGACACCTATTTCTACCAGTACATTTATTGGTTCTTATTGGAAGAGCAAATTCATATTTATCCATTTGATACAAAACATCATCTAAATCTAACGATATACTATCAACATATTCTTTAATATTACCCATTTTTTTATCATTTTTGATAAAGCAATCAGTTATTATCCATAATTTTTTATCGTCTAGTTTATCTTTATATGTATAATCTTTGTTTAAAAAAATAATATAGTAATTGTCAATTATAAGACCATTTCCCTCTAAAACATATTTAGTATAAGCCATATTATTTCCTTCATTTTCTAAAGCTTGTGTTGAAAGAAGAATAGAATATACATTACAATGACCTTCATTAATATACAATAAAGGAACTCTTATTCTTAAACCATTGTAAGAAAATCTCGCTTTAAATATCCAATTATAACTATTTGCTACTAAAAGAGTATCACTACTTTCTTGATTGGTAATACCAACATAATATTCTTCAATATTTAATTTTTTAGCAATGCTGACATCTATATCTGTACTTATATTAAAATATAAGTGAAATTCCATTTTAGTTTCTAATGATAATTGGTACAATCTAGGGCATCGCAAGAATCTCTTTATATCTGATACATGCATACATCCTTACCTCAAATATATTATATCATAATAAACAATTTCTGCTTATCTTTTTATCTTAAAATGCAATGTGTTTCACATTGCATTTTCTTATTTAACTAACTCTTTTAACTTCATTGAAGCTTTAAAAGAAACTGTATTTTTAGCTGGAACATCCACCTTCTCAAGGGTTGCAGGATTGATTGCAACTCTAGCTGCTCTTTCTTTGATTTCAAACTTACCTAAATCTTTAATTGAAACATCGTTTCCTTTGATTAATTCTTCTATAATTGTTTCAAAAATGAAATCTACTTGTTTTGCAGCATCTTTTTTGGTTATATCAAATTCAACAGCAAATTTTTCAATAATATCACTTTTTAAAATTTTACCATTCATATTTATACCCATCCTCTAATTCTTCTTTCTAGCAATAATTCTAATTGGATTACCTGTAAAATCAAACGCATCTCTAATTCTATTTTCTAAATATCTTTGATAAGAGAAATGCAATAATTCTTCATCATTTACAAATAAGACAAATGTTGGTGGTCCAACAGAAACCTGATTGCAATAATTTATCTTTAATCTTTTCCCTTTATGAACAGGTGGCGGAGTTATAATCTGAGCATCAGTAATCACTTCATTGAGAAGTGATGTTTGTACTCTAAATCTAGAATACTCGTATACCTCATCAATTAAAGGAAAAAGGTTGTTAATTCTTGATTTGTTTAAAGCACTTACGAAAACAATTGGAGCATAATCTAAATAAACAAATTGTGCTCTTATTTCTTTGGTAATTCTATCCATTGTAGTATGGTCTTTTTCTACAAGATCCCATTTATTATAAACAATAATTATTCCTTTTCCTGCTTCAATAGCATAACCAGCAACATGTTTGTCTTGTTCAGTAATTCCAGTAGAACCATCTAAAACAAATAAGACAACATCACAATTATCAATCGCTCTCATAGCTCTTAAAACTGAATATTTTTCTATATTCTCATAGATACGGCCTCTTTTTCTTATTCCAGCTGTATCTACAACAACATATGTTTTACCATCACGAACAAAAGGGGTATCAATTGCATCTCTAGTTGTTCCTTCAATTTCTGATACAATTACTCTTTGTTGATTTAAAATAGCATTTACCAGTGAACTTTTTCCCACATTTGGTCTACCAATAACCGCAAAAGAAATCAAACCTTCTTTTTGTTTAGTGGTTTTTCCTTCAAAAGAAGCTAATATAGCATCCATTAAATCACCAATACCTATTGATTGAACTCCACTTATAGCAATAGGGTCACCTAATCCCAAAGAATAAAATTCATAGACTGAACTCATAAATGAAACATCATCAACTTTATTGACTGCTAAAATTACTTTTTTATTTGTTTTTTGTAACATTCTAGCAATAAATATATCATCATTAGTCACACCATCTCTGACATTAGTCAGCATGACAATTGTGTCAGCTTCTTCAACCGCTATCTCCACCTGTGCTTGAATTTCTATTTGAAAAGGTTGATCCTCAATTTGTAATCCGCCTGTATCGATTAGATTAAAACTTTTGGTCAACCATTCACATTTACCATAAATTCTATCTCTGGTAACTCCAGGAGTATCATCGACAATAGAAACTCTATCTCCTATCATTCGATTAAATATGGTTGATTTGCCTACGTTGGGACGACCAACAATTGCTACTGTTCCAACCAGCATAACATCACTCCTTAAATTTTCTCAGAAATTATTCTCATTACTTCATCGACAACCTCAGTTATTGTCATATCAGATGAATCAATTAAAACTGCATCTTCAGCTTGTTTTAATGGTGAATGTTTACGGTGCATATCTTGATAATCTCTATCAACTATTTCATTTTTCAGAGTAATTAGATTTGATTCAATTCCCCTTTTTTGATTTTCAAGAAATCTTCTCATAGCCCTTGCTGAAGCAGATGCAGTTAAATAAATTTTAACTTCCGCATCAGGTAAAACAACTGTCCCAATATCTCTACCATCCATTACAAAGCCTTTATTTTCAGCCATTTTCTGTTGCATCTCAACTAACTTTTCTCTTACAACTTTCTTAGTAGAGATGTCTGAAGAAGCCATTGATATTTCGTCTGTTCTTATTTCATCCGTTACATCTTCACCATTTAATATAACTTTTTCATCTTCAGTTAAATCTATTTCTAATGTTTCAAGCATATTCAACAACTGTTTTTCATCATTAATATTTGTATGAGTATTTTTAGCATGTAAGGCTGCGCAACGATACATTGCTCCTGTGTCTAAATGGATATAATTTAATCTCTTACAAATTTCCCTTGATACAGTACTTTTACCGGAAGCACTTGGTCCATCTATAGCTATGTTAATTCGCATTAAATTAACCCTCTTTCTTGAGCAAACCAAAATCCAATAACAAATAATATTACAAATAATGTCATAATTAACAATGTTAAGACAAAGTTTAAAATTTTATTTGTTTTTGACATGCTTGAATTAACAGATTCCAATTCATTTTCATATTCTTTTACTTGTAACTTAATTTGCTTAGTTTGTTCCAACATTTGTTGTCTTAACACTCTTTCACTTTCAAGTTTTTGTGTCAATTCTTCAACATTTACTGGATCATCATAATAAATTGGAGTATGAACAGGGTTTGTAGCTTGATAAGCTACATCTTTGGCTACTTCAATTCCATCTTCGTCAAAATTTGGCATGATGCTTTCTTCTTCAACAAATTCTAGTTCATCTAAATTCCATTCAGATAAAACTTTAGTAATATCTTTAACAGTTTTATCTTCTTCAACATTGAAATAATCTTGTTTTGGTTGTTGACTGTGAATCATCTCTGCATCATTTTTTGCATCAACTAAAATATCATCTATAAACTTAAAGACATTTGTTTCGCTATAAGGAGATGTTTGATTATCACTTTCTTTTTGATCAAAATATGGTTCGTTTTCGTCATAGTAATCAAAACTATCATCGTATGGTTCAATTTCATCTTCAGTTTTTCCGACTTTTCTAGATTCTTTTAAGAAATTATTAATTACTTTTTTAGAATCCTCTTCATCAATAATTTCAATAATCTTATTATCATCTAATTCTTTAGCATCAAAATCTTCATCAATTAAATCAAAATCCATCATAATATCTTCTTGTGATACAGAAGGTTCTTTTATTGTATGTTCACTTTGATAAGAATCATCAAAATAATTATCTGTATCATTAACAACAAATATATCCTCGGTTATATCTTTAAGTTGATTTATATCAATATTCTCAAATTTTTGAGTATCATCAATTGTTTCACCATACATTTCAAATTCTGGATCAACAAAATCAAAAACATCATCATTAGATATTCCTTCAACTAATTCTATTGGTTCTAATTCTAAAAATTCTTCTTCACTTATTTCTTCGATTCCATCAGGAATGTTCATAAATTTATCATTATCTTCAAATCTTTTAATATCATCATTTTCTTCAACATGAATTGGACCAAATACTAAAGAATCCTTAACTACTTTAGAAGATTCTTTTTCTCTTTGTACTTTATCAAAAACATCAGTTTGATTTCTATCTTCAAATAACTTTTTATTTACTGTCATTTCTTCATCTTTTAAATAACCTGACTGTTTTTCTAAAGTAGGTTTATCGTAAATATTTTCTGGCTGTTTATATTGAGAAGTAGTTTCAACCACTGTTCTTGTTACAGGTTCTTGTTTTTGATATATTTCTTGTCTAATTGGCTCAACATATGGTTGCTGTCTATATTGTTGAGGTTCAGATTCTACTCTACGAATTGGTTGAGTATAAAACTGCTGTACAGGCTGAGTATATGGTTGTTGCAAGCTACTTTGGTATGGTTCTTGCTGTCTATAAGTTTGCTGTACATTCGGTTGTTGAATTGATTGAGTATATGGCTGTTGCGAATATTGCTGTTGAATCGGTTGATTGTATTCTTTTTTCTCTGATTCAATTGTTGGCTGAGTTGTTTTACTATATGTCTGTCTTTCAGCTGAATCTACATCATAAAAAGTACTTTGATTGACTGTTCCAAATTGCTCATCTAGACTCTTTAAAAAATCTTCATGTTCTTTTAACAAAGAATCATATTCACTTGTTTGATATAATCTAGCTCGACTAGTTTTGCGAGGATAACCACTACGAAAACTAGGAGTACTTCCTGTTTGCATTTTTTGTGTAATTTCATCATTTATATTTTTTTCGTCATTAGATGTATTTGAATGTAGATTTTGATATCTATCTAGCCTACTTCTTCCCTTCATACATATACCTCCTTTTAATTGCGCATGATTTATGCACGACTTGAATATTCGCCATTATCTGTTGTTACTAATATTACTTCATCTACTTCAATAAATAAAGGCACTTTTATTTGTAAACCTGTTTCTAATACAGCGTTTTTTCTAGCATTTGTAGCGGTATCCCCTTTAACTGCTGGTTCTGATTCCACTACTTTTAAAGCAACTTTGTCAGGTAAACTAACACCTAAAATTTCATTTTCATACATTGTTATCATTACGTTTTCCTGTGGTTTTAAAAAATTTAATTCCCACTGTAAACGTTCTTTATTAATTTCTATTTGGTGAAAGGTTTCATTATCCATAAATACAATTCCTTCACCCGCATCATATAAATATTGCATTTCTTTCTTTTCAATCATTGCTGGTTCAACTTTATCTCCACCTGTAAAGGTAAGTTCTTTAATAGTTCCCGTTCTTAAATCTTTAACTCGAACTTTAACTACCATTTGTCTCATAGCAGTTTTATTTAAAGATGTATTTAAAACAGTAAAAATACTATCTTCATATTGAAAAGTTGTTCCTGTTTTTAAATCATTAACTAAAATCATATATTATTCCTTCTTTCTTTACACACTAAAAACATTTCTACAGCATTTAATACACATATTATTATAGCAAGCATTTACTTTTAAATAAACACTTAAGGCCATTTTATTTAGTAAAATAATTAAAAATCTTCTTTACTTATATATACTTTTTTTTATTTTATGTTATATTTTGATTTCTAAAGAAGATTATCTAGAGTCATCTATTTAGTCATTAACTATTTTAATATGCAGTTCTTGTAACTGTTTTTCATCAACAGGTGTTGGAGCATCACTCATCGGACATTTTGCATTAGCATTTTTAGGAAAAGCAATGACATCTCTTAAAGATTCAGAACCAGTTAAGATCATTGCTACTCTATCTAAACCTAAAGCTAATCCACCATGAGGAGGAGTTCCATATTTTAAAGCATCAATAAAAAAGCCAAATCTAGTTTCAATCTCTTCTTTAGTTAAACTTAATAATTCAAACATCTTTTGTTGCATATCACAATCATAGATTCTTAAACTTCCACCACCAAGCTCATAGCCATTTAATACTACATCATAGGTATAACTTCTTACTTTAGTAGGATCAGTATCTAACAAAGGTACATCTTCATCATATGGTCTAGTAAACGGATGGTGAACTGAGTAATATCTACCATCTTCTTCAGAGTATTCAACAAGTGGGAAATCAACAACCCATAAAAAGTCATAAGTGTCTTTGTCGTACAATTCTAAAGTTTTTCCAAAATGATTTCTTAAAGCTCCCAATGATGAACAAGTTTTTTCCCATATGTCAGATACAATTAATGCTAGTTGGTTTTCTTTTAAGTTTAAAACCTTGATTAAGTTTTCTTTTTCTTCTTCACTAAAGAATTTTACGGCACTACCTTCTAATTCTTTATTTAAGTATTTAATAGTTACTAAACCTTTTGCTCCATTTTTCTTCGCTAGTTCAGTAAGTTTATCAATATCTTTTCTTGAATAATTATCAGCATTGTCTACTACAAGTGCTTTAATAGAACCTTTAACTGATAAACCAGTTTCAAATGCTCTAAATTCAGAACTTTTAAATACTTCAGTTAAATCAACTAGTTCTAAAGCAAATCTAGTATCTGGTTTATCCGATCCATACTTGTTCATAGCCTCAACATACTTTAACCTTCTAAATGGTAATTTTATGTCAATCCCTTTTACATCTTTCATTACTTTAGCTAACATGCCTTCAGTAATTGTTAATATATCATCTTGTGACATAAAACTAGTTTCAATATCTAGTTGCGTAAAGTCTAATTGTCTATCTGCTCTTAAATCTTCGTCTCTAAAACATCTAGCAATCTGATAATATCTTTCAAAACCAGCAATCATTAATAATTGTTTAAATTGTTGTGGTGATTGTGGTAAAGCATAAAAAGAACCAGGATGTACTCTACTAGGAACTAAATAATCTCTAGCTCCTTCAGGAGTAGACTTAGCTAAAATTGGAGTTTCTACTTCAATAAAACCATTATCATCTAGGTATTCATGCATTGCTTTAACAATTTTAGCTCTAGTAAATAATTTTTGTTGTAAGACAGGTCTTCTTAAGTCTAAATAACGATACTTTAATCTTGTTTCCTCTAAAGCATCAGTTTCATCTGCAATTATAAAAGGAGTTTGATTAGCGCTGTTGATAATTTCTAGTTCTTGAGCTTTAACCTCAATGTCTCCTGTATCCATATTTGGGTTTTTGCTCTGTCTTTCTAAAACAGTTCCAGTAACCTGTAAAATAAATTCATTTCTTACATTTTTTACTGCTTCAGTTAAAGTCTCATCAAATAGGATTTGGGTAATCCCTGTCCTATCTCTTAAATCTATAAATACTAAACTACCTAAATTTCTTCTTTTGGCAACCCAGCCAATTAACGTTACTGTTTTACCAACATCGCTAATTCTTAATTGTCCATTAACATGTGTTCTTTGCATAAATTTCCCCTTTTTAAATAATATTTTTAATTTTTTCTACTATCTTTTCATACTCAACATTTTCTTGAGTTTTATTGGTAGTATCTTTTATTTGAACAACATTATCTTGGTATTCATTTTCACCAACAATAATTATCGCTTTTGCTTTATATCTGTCTGCTGATTTAAATTGAGCTTTTAAACTTCTCTTTTGATAATCCATTTCAGTTTTGATTCCATTATTTCTTAATAATTCTGTAATTTTGCTGCTATAAGTATTTACATCACCTAAAGAAATTACATAAACATCAATTTTCTCTTCTTCAATAGTTATTCCCTTTTTTTCTTTAGCTAAATCAAGCAGTCTTTCCATTCCTAGTCCAAAACCTACTCCAGCTAGTGATTCACCACCAAAACTTTCAACTAAACCATCATATTGGCCACCACCAAAGACAGTTGATTGCTGTCCACTATCATCTTTAGGAACAGCTTCATAAACAGTATTTGTATAATAATCTAGACCTCTAACTAATCTATCCTCAATTTGATAAGGAATATTTAAATCTTCTAGTCCTTTAATGACTGTATCAAAATATTGCTTACTTTCTTTATTTAAATAATCACGACATTTTGGAGCTTGTTCAAAAGAAAAATGTCCTTTATCTACTTTACAATCTAAAATTCTCAATGGATTTTGTTGGTACCTTCTTTTACAATCGGCACATAAATCATTTAAGTGTGGTTTGAAGTGTTGTTTTAAAGCTTCACGATAATTGTTTCTTGATTCATTATCTCCTAATGTGTTAATTAAAATTACTAAATCATTAATTCCCATTTCTTTAACAATGGCATATCCTAAAGCAATTGTTTCAACATCTAGTAGAGGCGATTTAGCCCCAATAGCTTCAATACCTAATTGATTAAATTGACGATATCTTCCTTTTTGAGGGCGATCATATCTAAACATTGGACCCATATAAAACAATTTTACTGGCATATCTGGCTGGCCATACATTTTATGTTCCACAAAAGCTCTAATTATCCCTTTGGTTCCTTCAGGTCTTAAAGTTAAGTCACGATTGCCACCATCTTTAAAGGTATACATTTCTTTATTCACCATATCAGAAGAATCATTTTCACCTAAAAATACTTCTGTATGTTCAAAAATTGGTGTTCTTATTTCCTTATATCCATATAAATTACATTGTTTGCGAATTATTTCTTCCATTTTTTTCCAATAAGAAATATCTTCACCATAAATATCTTGAGTTCCTCTTGGAGCTTGAAATTTATTTTCTGCCATCAATAATTCCTCCTTAAATAAAAAACGCCCTTCGATAAGGACGCTAAACTTTGCGTGGTGCCACCTTAATTGCTTCTCGATGGGTTAACGCCCCTAACGTTTCTTTCTACTTCTTATTCAAAAGAAATTCTCCAAAGTGTCTAATCTATAGGCCTTATTAGAAACTTTCACCAAATGCTTCCTCTCTGAAAATTCAACCTACAGACTTTCTTTATCTTCAAATATGTAACTATTTTATCACATTAAAAATAGTTATTCAATTTAATAATAAAAATAAAGATTTATTAAATAATTAAATCTTTATCTTATTATTCTTGTAACATTTACTACAGAATTAATTTTCTTTAAATTAGCCATCACATTTGTCAATTGATCCAAATTTTTTACTTTTATTTTTATATCAATATAAACATTTATCCTATCTGGTAAAACTTCGGAGTTAATGCCATTTAAGCTAATCTTAAATTGGGAAATCAGAGTTATTATATCACTTATTAAATAATTTCTATCAGTAGCATCAATTCTAAGCCAACTATCATATTGATAATCACCATCACTGTCCCATTTTACTTCAATTAAACGATTTTTTTCATTAGCAATATTAGGACATTCTGTTCGATGGACCTTAATACCCTGACCTCTGGTAATAAAACCTACAATTTCATCACCATTTACTGGCATACAGCAACCAGCTATATTAACCATCATTGAATCTATGCCTTCAACAACAACCCCTGCAGCCGAAATAGTACGAGGTTTATTTTGCATTCTTTGTTGGAATAACTTTGTTAATGCTTCATTATCAAGATTTTGTCCTTTAGTGTTAGATAGTTTGTCAACAGCCTGCTGTAGTGAAATTGATTTATTACCTACTGCATACATAAACTCATTATAGTTGTTACTTGAAAACTCTTTGTAAATAGACTCTAATTTATTTTTATCAAAATATATTTTTTCATCAAGATTTCTTTTTTTTAGTTCTTCAGCAAATAACTTTTCACCTTTTTCAATTGTTTCAACCCTAAGTTCATTTTCTTTTTTCATTAAATAAGATTTAATTTTATTTCTAGCTGTTGCTGATTTTACTATCTTTAACCAGTCCTCTGATGGT
Source organism: Erysipelotrichia bacterium (assembly GCA_012800355.1). GTDB lineage: Bacteria > Bacillota_I > Bacilli_A > Erysipelotrichales > Erysipelotrichaceae > UBA1783. The sequence continues at coordinate 22,556 of JAAZJL010000074.1, forward strand.
CCAGTATTTTTATTGGTTCTAATATTTACCACATCACCGGTATTTAAAACTGTATTTAAAGGCACGTGAGCTCCATTTACTATTGCACCCACAGCAGTATGTCCTATTTCAGTATGAACACGGTAAGCAAAATCTAAAGGTGTAGAACCATTTGGTAGTTCAATTACTCTTCCTTTCGGTGTCATTGCATAAACATTAGCTTCAAAAATATCTTTTTGAATCTTATCTACCAAATCAGTTGGATGATCCTGTTCTAAATCATCTAATAAACCAATCATGTCATGGAACCAACTAAGTTTGTTTTCAATTTCTTTTTGTTCGGCTTTACTGTTATATTTACCTTCTTTGTATGCCCAGTGAGCTGCAACTCCCATTTCAGCAATATCATTCATTTTTTCAGTTCTAATTTGAACTTCAAAAAGATGACCATTATTATCTAAAATTGAAGTGTGTAATGATTGATACATATTTGGTTTTGGAACGGCAATATAGTCCTTTAATCTATTAGGGACTGGTCGATACTTATTGTGGATATGTCCTAATATTTCATAACAGTTCAACTCTGTTTGGGTTATGACTCTAATGGCATATAAATCATAAATTTCTTCAAAACTCCTATTTTTTCGTTCCATTTTTCTATAAATTGAATAAATATGTTTACTTCGGCCAAAGATTCTATATACCAGTTTTTTATCAGATAATAATTTATCAATATCAACTATCATCTGTTTAATAACTTCTTCTCGTTCACTTTTTTTAGCTTCCAGCAGATTAGCTATCTCATGATATTTTTCATAATCAGTATACATAAATGCTAAATCTTCTAACTCATTTTTCATTTCCGCTAAACCTAGACGATGAGCAATTGGAGCATAAACATTCAAAGTCTCAGAAGCTATTTTCTTTTGTTTTTCTTCAGTATGATACATTAAAGTTCTCATATTGTGCAGTCTATCTGATAATTTAATGATAATTACACGCACATCTTTTGCCATAGCAATGAAAATTTTACGATGATTAGCTGCTAAATACTCTTTTTCATCTTGAAACTTTAAAGAACCAATTTTAGAAACACCCTCGACAAGTTTAGCAACTTCTTCATCAAATTCTTTTTTTATCTCATCATAGCTAACACCGCAGTCTTCCATTGTATCATGTAATAGACCACCACAAATAGTTTGTGGTCCAGCTTGTAAATTAGCAAGAATATAAGCAACATTTAAGGCATGATTAAAATAAGGCTCGCCACTTTTTCTAAACTGATTTTTATGTTTATCGCTAGCAAAGTCATAAGCCTTTTCAATCATTTTTAAAGAATTTTGCTCATTAATATAAGTTTTAACCTTTTCAAACAACAATTCTTTGGTTACTTCAACCTTTGTACTCATACCTTTTCACCTTTTACTATTATTTTATTTTATCATAAACGTTTAAATATAAAAAGAAAAGACAGTTTTCACTGTCTGAATTATTTTATTCTCCTTCATATTCTAATATTGAATAAACATCATAACCTGCTAATTCTTCTCTTCCTTTCAAATCAACAAGTTCTATTAAAAAGGCATTACCCACAACGATTCCACCTAATTGTTCTACTAGCTGATTAGCAGCTTTAATTGTACCACCAGTGGCTAATAAATCGTCGATAACCAAAACCTTTTGACCAGGTTTAATTGCATCTTTATGAATCTCTAAAGTGCTTGTACCATATTCTAACTCATATTCAACAGAGATAACTTCTCTTGGTAGTTTGTTTGGTTTTCTAGCTGGAACAAAGCCAATATTTAGTTCATATGCGACTGGGCAACCAAAAATAAAACCTCTTGATTCTGGACCTAAAATTACTTCAGCACCAACTTTTTTGGCATATTGTGCTAATAATCTAATTACTTCTTTAAATGCTTTACCATCTTGAACTGCTGGTGTAACATCTCTAAATAAAATACCTTTAATCGGATAATCAGGAATGCTTGCAATATAATCATATAAATTCATTTTCAAATCTCCTTTTTAAAAACATATCAATTATAACAAATTTTATTAAATAATAATATCTGTATATTTTTCTTTTAAATTCTATTCAATAATCTCTTTAATCAAGATTTGATAATATACTTTACCTCTAAAAATATTCTCTTGAAGATAACCATAAACTTCAATTTTTTCTTGATTTTTATAATTTTCATATCCTTTATTATTAAAACTAATAAAATCTATATCCTTACATCTCCACTTAAGCTGATATTCGTTTTTCATTGAAGTATAACTAATTACATTTTCGATAGCAACTTTTAGAAGTGGAAGGTTTCTATCTTGGCCAAAAGGACGAAAAGAAAATAATTCTTTGATATTATTAATCTTTAAATCATTAACATCAACTTCAATATACTCTTCAATTGCTGCATTATCATAATTCATAAGATTTTCATGTAAGTATGCTTTAAAAGGTTCTAGCATTTCTTTTTTAATTGTAATACCACAAGCTTGGCTGTGGCCTCCCAAAGCGATTGTGTGCTCTTTAAAACCTTCTAGCATATCAATGATATTAATTAACCCATTTGACCTTCCTGAGCCTTTAATTTGCTCTAAAGCATCAGTCATAATAAATGTTAGTTTCTTTGTTTCATCAGCTATTCTAGAAGCAATTAAACCTAAAAGTCCTTCATGAAGTTGTGGCAAATATATCAAGTTGAAACTATCATTTTTGTTTATTTGTTGTTTAACCAGATTATTTTGCTCTTTTGATAGTTGTAATCTGGTATTATTGACTTCTATTATCTGACTAGCTAATGAGTTAATTTCTTTAATATTATCAGTTAATAAAAATCTAACCACATTATTGACATTGGCAATATTAGCCATTCTACCAACAGCATTTATTTTTGGAACTATCTTAAAAGCTACATTTTCCTCATTTATTGGAAAGTTGAACTTATCTAAAGCTAAGATGTTTTTATATAAGCCTTGATTTAAGAAATCTATACCATCTTTAATAATCTTGACATTAGCTCCCTTTATAGGCATTACATCAGCAATAGTAGCCACCATCGCTAACACCGTCATGCTAGGATCTTGTAAATCTAAATAATTTGCAAGTAAATAAACAATACCACTACCACATAAATAATTATAGTCTTCATTCAATAATGATGGATGAAGCAAATAATCGCAATTTACTGTTTGAGTAATAATATGATGATCTGTCACTATAGAAATCATTTCTTTTTCTTTAGCAAACTTTAATGCCTCAGCACTACTTACCCCATTATCGACAGTTATTAAAACTTCATATCCTTTTTGATAAGCCATCTTTAGTTTATCCATTGATAAACCATAACCCTCATCTAAACGGTTAGGAATATAAAAACCATTTTCTATTTCTAACTTATCTAATATCTTTTTAACAATTGTGGTACCACAAATTCCATCACAATCATAATCTCCAAAGATAAAAACTTTTTTGTTTTCTTTTTTTATTATCTCTAAACATTCTTTAATTGGTTTAAAAACTTTATCATCCAATTTATACTCTTTTAAAGGATTAAAAAAGGAAGCAATGTCCTGTTCATCATATTTCATCGCTGATAAAACTTTCGCTAACAAAGAATTGATTGAATAGGTTTCCATCAGTTTTTGATAGTTACTTATATCAGTTTTTTGATAAATCATATACTTCCCCTTTTTTTATTAATTTGGATTATTAATACCGAATATTGTTCTTTCTTTTACTTCCTTAGTATTTCTTTTTTTCTTTTGTTTTGGTCGATTGCTATCTTTTATTGTGTAATCTAGCCATAATTTACAAGCAACAATAACTGCATAAACTAGTGCAACACTTACTAAAATAGTATAGCCCATATTTTCAAGTGAAAACACTATTCCAAATATAACTACAGCAAAGATAATAGTTAAAGTTAAGACAACTGTTACTTCATTGAATAAATTGTTAAATATATCTTCAAAGATACTATTAATTTTATCATCAGTAAGTCTTCCTTTAGCATTTTCATTAAAATCATCTTTAATCTGTGATAAGACAAATCCAACTAATGATAGACCAACTGAAGCAAAACTATATACTAAACCAACTGTTTTCTCTGTTGTTTTGCTAAACAGCATCCCACAAGCCATAACAGCAATTATGGTTATCATCGTTGCAACTGTTAAAATAACTACATCATTGCTTTTATTACGATTCCTTAAATATAATCCACCTATTATTACTGCTATAGCTAAGATTAATATACCAATTAATAATATTTTTAAATAATCAATAACATTAGTAACATATAGTAATGCACCCATTAGAATTAATGCCATTACTACATAGTGGAATTTTGTATTTAATAAAGTTGAAAAATTAATTGTTTTAACCTCAGCATTTTCTTTATATCCGAAAGCTTTAGCTTCAAAGTAGTATGAATTAATTAAATCAGCTAACATAACCTTTTGCCAGCCAACAAAGAAAATTCCTGAACATACCGCAAAAGTCATAACCGCAATTGAATAACCTAAATAATATTGCTTGAATGCTATAAAGCCAATAAATCCAGCAATTAGTTGAATTACTAGTCCAACTATAGCATTAACTAAAGTATTTTTATAAGTTGTTTCTAAAGCTGTTGATGTAAGTCTACCAGTATTTAAAACTGCCACAAAATTATTATTAACATGCAACAAATAAGCTAGACCAACAAATAAACTAACAATAAATAAAGCAATAATATTAGTGTTAAAAATAACACCTAAATAAGAAATTGCTACTAAACTACTAATTGTATAACCTAAAATCATCAAAGCACTAACAAATCCCACTAGTTTGTATTTAAACATAAAATATAATGAAGCTAATACAATACTTACAGCAATACCAGCTAAAACCTTAACATCAGCATTTTCTCCTAAAATTGCTTCAACAGTATTAAAAGATACTTCTGTAATAGGCGCTTTTAAAGAACCAGCATTTACGGTGGCAACAATATTTTTTGTCACTTCAAAACTATGAGCTGAAGTAATATAAGCATCTGAATCAATAACATTATTTACTGCTGCTGCAGCCAAAAATCTAGGACTTGTACTTTCTTGTTCTTTTTCAAATTTATAAGTTTCGTTATAGTCAACCCAAACAACTAGATATTTGCTTGTTTCAAACATTAGTTGGGTTGTTACTGTTTTAAACTTTTCATTATCAGAAACTAAGATATATAGTAACGACAAATCTTTACTTTCTTCTGTTTTTGATTGTGATGGAGCAACCATAAACGGTGTATCTTTATCTAAAACGGAAATATCCATAAGCTCTTCATCAGCAGCATTTCTAAAAGAAACAACTCCCATCATGGTTAAATGTTTTCTAACTATTTCACTATCCTCAATACCTGAATAATTAAGTGTGACAGTTGAACCTTCTATAGTTACTTTAACTTCAGTTGCTCCAAAGTTATATAATCTTTTCTCTAAAACTTCAGCAACCTGGTCGATAACTAATTTTTCTTGAGAATCTACTTGATAGATTAATTGAGAACCATTAGCCAATTCAAAGTTTTTATTAGTAATGGCATTTAACTTGCTACCAAAGACCACAACTAAAACAGCAATCAATACTATACCAATCAATGCTGAAAATAATTTTTTGTTATTTTTTCTCATTTCCTAATACCTCTAATTCTTCTTTTAATTCTTCAACACTATTTTCAAGTACATCATCAGAACTAGTTAAACAATCAACAATTTCTTCCACAGTTAAACTTTTTATATCGTTAGCAATAATGCTCAAATTATCTGGAACATATAATCTCCATTTTTTACTATACAAAACTTTTTTTAGTTGATTAAAAGTTAAACTATCTAATGAATTTCTCTTAATCGCCTCAAGTTTTAAGTTTATTAAACAATTAATATATTTTTCCATTACTATCACCTCTTACATTAAAGCACCAATTATTAAGCCAACAATACAACATAAAGCTCCAGCAGCCCAAAATACTCTAACAACTTTAGTTTCAGGCCAGCCACTTAATTCAAAATGATGGTGAAGAGGTGCCATTTTAAAGACCCTCTTTTTTCTCGTTTTAAAAGAAACAATTTGAATGATAGAACTTAAAACTTCCACAACAAATACCCCACCAATTAAAACTAAGGCTACTTCCTCTTTTGTAACCATGGCAACTGCGGCTAATAGACCTCCAAGGCCTAAAGAACCAGCATCACCCATAAATATTTTTGCTGGATACATATTATATTTTAAATAACCAAATAATGAACCTATTACGGCACAAAGCAAAATAGCAACAGAATTCATTTCAATACGACAACAGAAATAAATATAAGGAATTAAAGCGAAAATTGAAAGTCCAGCACACAAACCATCCAATCCATCTGAAAGATTTACTCCATTTGTTGCTCCAGTAAACATAAAGAATACTAAAACAATATAAAGCCATCCCACATCTATTCTAATATGAGTAAAAGGAATAATAATTAAACTATTTGTCAATCTGCGATAAGCGATATAAAACACAATTGCTAAAATTGACTGCATTATAAATTTATGTTTTGCTCTAAGTCCATCATTTTTCTTTTTAACAACTATCAAATAATCATCAATAAATCCGATAACGGCATAACCAACAAAGGCTAAAGCTACCACTATAAAATCAATACTAGTAAACGATGAAGGTGAAACTATTAAAGTGGCAAGTAAACTTGTTAAGATAAATACTACTCCGCCCATTGTAGGAGTTCCTGTTTTGACCAAATGAGATTTAGGGCCTAATTCCCTAATTGATTGACCAAATTTTATTTTATGTAAAAATGGAATAGCAACAGGATAAGCTAATAAAGCTAATCCAAGCCCAATTCCAAATGCTAATATCATCTTAATTAACATAAAAAACCTCCATACGCTCAGTAATTATATCATTAATTTGTCTTTAAAGACAATAGAGAAGCTTTTCACTTCTCTATTGTAGTTGTACTTCTATTGTCATAGTTTTATCTATCTGAGTTCCTTCAGCAAAGTTTTGAGTTTTAACATAGCCATAACCTTCAATGGAGACTGAAATACCCGTCATATTCCAAAAGCCAATAACCTCTTTTCTGCTCCATCCTTTCATATTTGGCATTAGTATTATATCTGAATTTGTCAATACCATAATTCTTTGTCCAGTGATAATTGTTGACCCAACACTAGGATATTGATTTATGACTGTATCACCTTCACCAACAATTAAAACATCTAAATTATACTCTTTTGTTTTTTCTAAGACATATTCTAAAGAATGATTGACATAATTATCTAATCCATTTTTTATTACCTCTCTATTGACAATATTTTCATCAATAACTTTATTACTGCTTAAACCTAATACAGATGCAACAGTTCTTTCAAGTTCATTGACATAACCAATATTTTGAGCAGAATAAGGATTCCAATCTTGATATGCAAAATAAATCAAAACTTGTGGATTATCTATTGGCATTGCAATTACCATTGAGTGAATCGTTAAATCTCCATATCCACCTTTAGGTAAAACCACTTCTGCAGTTCCTGATTTACCCCCAACTTTAACTCCTGGAATTCTATACAAAGAACTATTATGTGATCCCTCATTAACAACTCCTGATAACATATATAGCATTTCTTTGGCGGTTTGCTCAGTAATTGGAGTACCAACTTCTTCTCTTTGACCTTGATAAATCACCATATTTGTTTCAGGATCAACAATAGATTTAACAATATAAGGTTTAATCATTGTTCCACCATTACAAAAAGCTGAATAAGCACGCATAATCTGCAAAGCAGTAGCTGACATACCTTGACCAAAAGAAGTTGTAATAATACTATATGAACTTCCATAGTCAGCAGAACCAAAGAATGAGCCTTCATCAATACCAAGTGTATTCACTGGTTGATAGAATAAAAACTTATCCATATAATCTATATACACATCTTGATCAATATATTTTTCTAATAAAACCGCACAACCTACATTATGTGACAAAGTAAAAGCTTTAAAAAAAGTTGGATTGTTTGGCTGTGCACCTCTATAATTATGAATTTCTTGATTTTCCATTACTTTATAAGGACTTCGAGCAATTTTACCGTTTTCATCAGTTCTTACGTAAAATGTTCGACAATCAAAAGTAGCATCTTTGTCAAAGACTCCTTCATTAATTACAGCGGCATAAATAAAAGATTTAATTGTTGAACCTGGTTCATATGGCAAGGTTGAACAATAATCATTATAGTCAAGGATATCCATTTCATTAGCATTAAAGGTAGGATGAGAACCATAACCCAAAATCTCTCCACTTTTAGCATCCATCACAATTGCCCAAGCTTTTTCAACGTGATTATTAACCTTCATTGTTTTTCCTAAAGCTTCTTCAACTGCTTGTTGAATAATATTATTTAAAGTCAAAGTAATATTATAACCATCAAAAGCTTTTTCATTACTTATTAACCCTCCAGCAACAGCTGAACCATTTTCGTTATTTATATAATAAGAAGTTGAACCTTCAGTTCCAGTTAATTCCTTATTAAAAATTCCCTCAATTCCTGAAACACCTACAATTTGAAAATCATTATCCTTTTTTTGTTTTTCAACATAACCTATTAAATGTGAAGCAAATCTTTCGTAAGGATAGTACCTTGAAGTAGAACCAATAAATCTAATTCCTGGCAAATTTAAAGCTTCAATTTTTTCTTTTTTACTATAAGAAATATTACTTCCATAATATCCTACTTCTACTTGATAATATCCTTTATCTTTTAACGACAATCTTTCCAATAAGTAACTATAGAATTCTGGAGTATCGTTTAAAATAGGCGCTACTAACTGAGCAGTAAGTTTAGGATCTTTAACATAATCATCAACTAAAACAAGTTCACCATCTTCATTATATTCATATGATTGAACACTATCGCTCAAAACAAAAGCTATCTTATAAAAAGTTACATCACCAGCTAAAATATTTCCATCTGCATCATAGATTGTACCTCTTTTTGGATAGATTGTTTTGTTTTTAATAATTACCCCTTCCAACTTAGAAAAATCTTTGTTAGACATAAAGTTTTTCCCCGTTAAATCGAGCAAAAGGACATTGCCTAATAGTAATGTCCCTGCTAAGAAGATAAGTATGGAAAGAAAGGATATCTTTGCACTTTGTTTAAATCTTACTTTTTTCATAACATTAATTTGCACTATCGTCTATTGAAACAACTATTGAAGCGCTAGTATTCATATCACTATCAACAGTGTCCATAACTCTATTATAGTCTGTTAACTCCTTAACTTGAATAGTTATCGCATCAACTTCTGCTCTCAATGCTTCAATTTTTGTTTCATTATCTGCAACACGGCTGGCAAGATTAACGTTAAATGAGTGTAAACAAATAGAAACAGCTAAATATACTATTACTGAAACAGCAAATAGCATTGTTATAAGATTGTGAATTTTAACTTTTGTTTTTTTCATTTTGTTTACCTTCTTTCTATTACTCTTAATTTGGCACTTTGTGCTCTTCTATTTTCATCAAGCTCTTTTTGAGAAGCTGTGATTACTTTCTTGTTTACTAAACGAAATTCACTCTCTGGAATTTCAGTAGATTTTAATGGAATTCTCTTATCAATTGCTGGCGGAAGTGAAGCTTGTTTAAATATCTTTTTAACAATTTCATCTTCTAGTGAATGAAATGTAATAATTACACATCTTCCTTTGGGTTTTAAAAGCCTTAATGCTTTTTCTGTTGCAATCTTTAGATTTTCTAATTCATTGTTTACTTCTATCCTTAAAGCTTGAAAGCTCTGTTTAGCAGGATGACCTTTTTTATTCAATACTTTGGCAGGAAGTGCTGATTTGATTAAATCGACTAATTGTCCAGTAGTTTCAATCGGAGAAACTATCCTTTGCTTCTCTATTGCTCTAGCAATTTCTTTGGCAAACTTTTCTTCTCCATAATTTCTTAGGATTCTAACCAGATCATTAAACTCATATTCATTTACGATTTGATAAGCATCTAACTTTTGTGATTGATCCATTCTCATATCTAACCTAGTATCGTAACGATATGAGAACCCTCTTTTAGGATCATCAAATTGTGGAGACGAAACTCCTATATCTAGTAAAATTCCATCTACTTTTTCAACACCTAACTTAACTAGTTCTTCTTTTATTGTTGAAAAGTTAGCTTTAATAATTGTGTAATTATTAGATATCTTTTTTAATATGACATCTGATTTTTCTATTGCTTGATTATCAATATCGAAACAATACAAATGGCCACTAGTTAACTTTTTTAAGATTTCACTGCTATGGCCAGCTCTTCCTAATGTTCCATCGACATAAATACCATCTTCTTTAATATTTAAGTTTTCGATAGCTTCTTCTAGCAATACACTTTTGTGCTCCATTACAAATCCTCAATCATTTCAGCCATATCAATATTTTCAATTTGTTGTTCACGATTATCCCAAGCTTCTTTGCTCCATAATTTGATTTCATCCAGCGCTCCAGTAAAGACACATTCCTTTTCCAAGTCAGCAACCTCAATCAATTCTGTTGGTAGATTAATTCTTCCTTGTGCATCAAAGTTCAATTTATATAATTTGGATAATTTAAAGTCAATTAATAATCTGACAGCCTTTTTATTTCTATCTAATGAATAAAGTCTTTTCTCTTCAATTTCCCAAGTTTGTTGAGAAAAAATCGATAAACAACCATCAACATGTCTAGTTACTACAGCAATATCTCCTAACTCATTACGAAACTTCGCTGGAACAGCGATTCTCCCTTTTGCATCTAAGTTGTGTTGATATTGACCTGAAAACATCGATTTTTCCCCACCTTTCCACATTTAATGGGTTTTTTCACCACCATTATAGTGTTTAATCACTTTTATTGCAATAGCAAAAACACAAAAAAAACAAAATATTTGCTATTTTGTCTCTTTTTTTATGAAAATTGGTGTTTTATTATCATTTAATTAATTTTAAAAATAAAAAAAAGCAACAGTTAATTCTGCTGCTTAATACTTAATTACAACTATTTTTGTCCGCATTCACATTGGTGGTGTGGTCTTTTGTATTCTCCACAATTTGGACACTTAACCAATGTAGGAGCAACTAATTTGTAGTGTGTTCTACGTTTGTTTTTTCTTGTTTTTGATACTCTTCTTTGTTGAACTGCCATTGTTCTCCCCTCCTATTCATCCTGCGGTATAAATTCTTTTAATTTTGCGAGTCTAGGATCAACTTTCTTTTCTTTCTGTTTATTGTAAGTTTCTTCACTTATAACTTCCCAGCCATCACCTTTTGGATAATCTATCTTACCACTTTTTACTACTTTAATTGGTATCTCAATTAAAATTAATTGCAATACAGTTGGTAACAACTCTATAACGTCACCATCAACTTTTAATATGTTTACATCTTCTTCTTTTTTGTCAAATGTGAAGATTTCATCAGCTTCTGTTTCAATTGGAACTATCACATCTTCAAATGTGATATCACAACCTACTGTTACAGAACCATTTAGTTCGAAGTGAATTGCTAGCTGTTGACTTCCTGGATCATAAATACCATCAGCTTTTACATGCATATCATTGACTTTCCTAATCCTAGGAAATTGTTTTGATATTTCGTTTGTAAATTTAATGTCTTCATCAATTACCAGATGATAATCCTTTAACTGTAACAAATCAGTACGTGAATATATCATAGAAGACCTCCTTGCACAGCCTTTTAATAATATAACAATCTTTCAACTTAGTCAACAATTAGTTGATTTTTTTCTTTCTGCTGAGTTAGTTGCATACTTAGCCAAGTAAGTATATCTTTATAAACTATTTTCTTTTCCTTTTCATTTAAAATCTCGTGACGCATATTTTGATAGATATTAGCTTCGATTTTAGTATAACCAACTTTTGACATATGATTTAGAGCATTTTTAAAGCCAGTTCCTACATCGGCACACACATCATCTTCACCTACAATAAATAATATTGGCAACTGTTTTTTAAGTACTCTCCAATCACTTTTAGTGTAAACATCTTGCATTCCGTCCAACAAGTCATAAAACCCTCTGTTAGTGAATGGAAAACCACATAATGGATCAGCAATATAAGCATCAACATTTTCGTTATTATAACTTAACCAATCATATTTAGTGTTGGGTTTGGCAAGAAACCTATTATAATCACTGGCATCTGTCAAAAACTTTGAGACAGATTTTGGTTTCATCATGCTAGCTGCTATTTTAGCAAGACCAGCTTTATTATTATAAGCAGGCATCCCTGAAAAAATTGCTCCATCAATAATATCTTCATACCTCTTTAAATATGAATGACCAATTAATGCTCCCATTGAATGACCTAAAATAAAGAATGGTATATGAGGATATCTTTCTCTAATTTCAAGAGAAAACATATGAATATCCTGCAAATTAACTAACCATCCGTTTTTATCAGCAAAATATCCTAGTGGAATAGAATCACTAACACTTTCACCATGGCCTCTATTATCTACAACAATAGTGATACAACCAAAAGCAGTCAAAACATTAGCTAATTGATCATACCTTTCCTTATGTTCTGCCATACCATGAATAATTTGTACAACAGCTTTAGGATTTTCACACGTATATACATTAGCGGATAAGATTAGATCGTCTGTTTGACTCTTTAATGTCAATTTCTCTTTCTTAATCATCAATAAACACCTCTTTTATGAATTCAATTCTTCCTTTTTGCATTTTTCAATATTTTACAACATAATATATTATAATATATATTAGTAAAAAAATTAAGGTGCGTTTTATGAAGGTATGTGGACTAATTGTAGAATATAATCCGTTACACAATGGACATCTATATCATCTACAAAAAGCTCGACAATTAACTGATGCTGAAATTGTTATCGCTGTTATGAGTGGTAACTTCGTTCAGCGTGGTGAATTTGCTCTTGTTGATAAATGGGCCAGAGCAAAAGCTGCTATTGAAGCTGGAGTTGACATTGTATTAGAATTACCATTTGTCTTTGCCATTCAAAGTGCTACCCAATTTGGCAAAAATGCAATTGATATATTAGCTAAAGCTAAATGCAATTATATAGTCTTTGGTTCAGAAATCAATAACTTAGAAGAATTAAAAGAAATAGCTTCTATGAGTTTTAATATTGATAACTTTAAAGAAACTATGAAAAAAGGATACTCATATCCAGCTACTTATGGTTACTTTGCTGATAGTTATGGTCCAAATGATATCTTGGCAATTTCTTATTTAAGAGCCTTACAAAATTATCCAGAAATAACACCGATTTCCATCTTAAGATCATCTAATTATCATAATGATGATTTAAATGAAAAATTTCCAAGTGCCAAAGCAATTAGAACCGCTTTAAAAAATAATAAAGATATAACAAATTATACTCCAATGAAGGATTTAGATAAGTACCCTTCACCTAATTGGAATGAATTCTATGGTTATATTAGAAACCTTTTATTAACAACGCCAAAAAAACAGCTTCAAGAAATTTTTTTGATGGATGAAGGGATTGAAAATCATTTATATAAATGTGCTTATAAATGTTACACCTTTAAACAATTTATCAACAAATCCGTAACTAGAAGGTATACTACTAGTCGAATTCAAAGAACACTTTGTCATCTATTGGTTCATAATACTAAAAAAGAGATGGAAAAAATTGTTGAATACGATACTCTTAGACCATTAGCATTTTCCAAAAAAGGGCAAGAGTATTTAAAGTTATTACAACAGCAAGAAGTAAAAATAGCTAATCATTTTACTGCCAACATTAGACAATATCGAGATATTGAGTTTAAAGCTGCTATTGCTTATAGCATGAATATGGATGAAAATATGAAAGAATATATTACCAGAAGTGAAATATCTGGTTTAAACTATAAAAAGTAAAAAAAGGATTTTTATAGCAAAATCCTCTTTTTATCAAGCAAGATAATTTTACTTTGAAATGAATAACTAATCTTTATAACTCAAAGGAGTCTTTTGATATGATCCCTCCAAAGTAGACACACGAAATATACAAAAGTGAGTTTACAGTGGAGGGATTTTATTATGGGAAGAAAACCAAAGATATCTTATGAAGAAAAGATACAAGCAGTCGAAGATTATC
>JAAZJL010000075.1 GCA_012800355.1 Erysipelotrichia bacterium
AGCAGTTCCAAGACCATGTTGGCAGTACTTAATTGGTATCTTGCACCAAAGCGATACCTCTCTACAAATCAGTTTACTGTTACTCTTCTTTTCATAACCTGTATTCAAATTATAGAATATTTTACTGCATTTATCAATAAAAATCATTATTTCCGTTTTTGAGGTTTATATATTAAATACTATTTATTCTTTATATTGTTATTGTAATATTTAATGATTATCATTTTCTATAATTAAACACCTTTTTTTAGTTTATTTTTTGCCATATCAATTATCTTATGCTTTTCATCAATATGATGAAAAAAGTAATAAAAAATAAAGGCTCCTAAACAAACCGCAAAGATATAAATTGGAGCATTAACATACCAACCAAATTTTTCCGCAATATCATGAAAAACAATTAATGGTGAAATAGGTGGTCCTATAAAAAACATATTAATACCACCATTGGTGGCTTTGGATAATAATATATTTAGTGAAAAAGCAATCAATGTAAGCACCATAAAAGTTTTAACCGCCAAAGTAAACTCATAAAAATTACTAGGAGTTCTTTTACTGCGTACTAAATAGAAACCTAAAAACACCAAAATCATATGCCATAATAACGAGTGAATCATAATGGTTAAGTGTGAATTGAAGATACCTGATGGTTCAAAAAAAGCAATGAACCCACCCATTAGATTAAATGTTGACATAAAATAGTACATACTATTTTTAAGTTTTTCATTTTTCATAAATGGTATCATCAAACAGAAATACATTGGTATTGAGCATAATTGAAACGGCATTATCCAAAGTTGAGGAGTTTTATGCCCTATTACATAATAGAAGAATAATTGTTTATATATTTCCGACAACAACAAATACATCCCTACTGAAAATAGCAGTATTTTATTTTTCTTTTCGTCAATATTTTTTAATTTACCCGCCAATATCCAACTGAAAGTGAAACCAATTAATGTATATAAAATATGAAACACGCCATAAGCTTTAGGTGGTTCCACAATCCAAGCTGTCCAATTTAAAAAATTTTCCATATTGATATCTAATCAAATAAGTTTAATTTGACATTTCCCTTCCAACCAAAAACTACATAACAAATTTAAGGTTTATAAATATATTTACTTAAAAACTACATACTAATTCATAGTTTTTTAGTGTATGTTTTAATATCATCATACACTATTGAAATATAATAGACCTTTATTGTTAGGTAGTCAAATATTTTCTTAAACATAAAAGAAAACAGGCTTTACAGCCTGATTAATTTTTTTTAGTTATTTTCAACACCCGATAATGATGGCAAAGCTTCTAATTTATAATATACAAAGGTTACTACTTGCTCTTTAATTTCAATTTTTCCTTCTCTTGATGCACTATCACATTGCATACACCAAAACTCATAATCAGGAAATTCTCTTGTCTTACAGCAATACTTTGCCCCTATATTACCGATTATAGTATCAGTCATCATAATATTTCCATACTCATCTACATAATTTACAATAACTTTGCCTTGTTGATTATGCTCAAAGGTAAGTGCTGCTGCTGAATTAACTTTTGTAAATTTTCTACAAACAGCTATTTCACCAATTGTTGTAGTGCATGGTGTCTCAGCTAAAATAAACTTCGGTACCACATAGATTGTAATAAGCACGATAATCAGCATAAAAACTACAGCCAACCATTTTCTTGATTTTGCTTTTTCCATCACTCATATTCCCCTCTCGAACATAACATAATAACATCAATTACTGTTTATAGCAATACATTTTTTGATTAATTTGCTTAAAATAACAGCATAAAATTAATTTAACATTATTGCCACATATAATATACCATACACAACTCTTGTATACAAGGATTATTTAATACAATTCTTTATTTTTTAATACAACTTTTGCCATTACAATAGGACATATTTGCTTTGAAAGCGTTTTATTTAACTTTTTTTCATATTAATAAAAAGCTCTTATAAATAATGCTAAAAACATTATAAATATGATTTGTATACAACAAGTAACAGCTATTTAAAAGTTGTACAATAGCCTTTCTATCTCTTGTGTGGATTGCCATATCAATCATTTTCTTTTTTCAATCGTTTCTATTAATATATAATTAACAATTGTTAAAAAAAGATTTACAATAGAATAAGAAGCGAGGGAATAATTTATGAAAACACTAATTAAAAACGTTGTTGTAATTCAAAAAGACAAAAAGTTTAATGGCTCCGTTTTAATAAATGAAGGAATTATTGAAAATGTATTTGAAAATGATTTTTGTAATATTGATGGCGTACAAATTATTGATGGAAAAGGTTGTTTCTTAGCTCCTGGTATGGTTGATATCCATATTCATGGTAGTTATGGTCATGACTTTATTAATAATCCAAAGGAAACAGTAGATATTGTTTCAAAAGGACTAATTAAAGAAGGAACTACTTCTTTTCTAGCATCTTTAACTGTTTTACCACAAAATGAAACCATAGAGTTATTAAAAGCCTACAAAGATCTTGATGAAAAACAAGCTGGAGCTAATTTTTTAGGCGTTCATTTAGAAGGGCCTTATCTTTCATATGAAAAACGACAACTAATGGATGGCAGATTTTTAAGAAATCCTAGCATTAAAGAATTTGATGAAATGTTACAAGCTGCTGGTGATAAACTAAAATATATGACTATTGCTCCTGAACTAGATGGTATGCATGACTTTATTAAGTATGCTAGTGATAAAGTTGTTTTATCTATTGGTCATACAATGACTGATTGTAGTATCGCCTTGAAAGCTATTGAATCAGGATGCAAAAGTTTTACCCATTTATATAATGCCATGGGACAGCACTTACATCGTCAACCTATGGCTGTAACTGCAGCTTTAACTGATAAGACTGCTTATAGTGAATTAATAGTTGATGGTAATCACATTCACCCAGATGTCATCAAAGCAACTTATAGAATTTTAGGAAGTAATCAAATAATTTTAATTACTGATTCTATGCTTGCTAAAGATATGGCAGATGGAGAATACTTCTTCTCTAATTTAGCTTGTAGAAAGCAAGGAAATAGAATCAATGTTATTGAAACAGGAATATTTGCTGGTTCTGTAATTACTCAACTTGATGCTATTAAGAATATGAAAGAATATTGTAACTGTGACGAAGTGGAATTATTTAAAATGGCTAGTTACAATCCTTGTAAATTGATGGGTATTAAAAATAAAGGTTCTATTGAAGTTGGCAAAGATGCTGATTTGATCTTGTTAGATAAAGATTTAAATCTAAAAGCTACTTTTGTAAGCGGAAAACAACTCTATTGAAACTCTTAGAGTTTCTTTATTATTTAGTGCTATAATTGTTAACAGGAGGAAACTTTTATGGCCAATAATAATGAAGTCTATCAAGAGTTTGCGACAGAAAAGGGACCTTATGCTGGTGTATGGATTGTTGTTTTAATTCTTTTATTGCTTCCAATAGGCTTAAATAAATTATTCTTTGTGATATTTGCTAAGTTTAAAATTGGCAATGCCTTCATGATTGAATATCAAGCAAAATTATTTGCCGGATTTATAAGTGTACTATTTGATTGTTCGTATATTCTAGCTTCAGGTTTACAAAAATCTTTCATTGTCGTAAAGAAAAGATTTGTTAATTTCTTGGAAAATGTTAGATATATCGGCTTAAAAAGTTCCTTTAAATGGTACTTTGCTGATGGTAAAGAAGAAGGATATGCCTTCTGGATTATTTTTGGTTGTATTGTTTTTAATTTTTATTTTTTGATAGATGCATTCATTAAGTTTATAAATTACATTAATATGTAATAAATATATTAATAAAGGGGAGAAGTATGTATAATTTTGATAAAATCGTAAATCGTAAAAACACTAATTGTTACAAATGGGATTCGTTAACTGCTAAATATGAAGGAGTTGATGATATCATTCCAATGGGAATAGCTGACATGGATTTTGAAGTTTGCACTGAAATCGAACAGGCTTTTAAAGAAAGAATCAAACATCCAGTATATGGTTATTCATTAGATGTCAACAAGGAATTAGCTCCTATTATTTATGACAGATACAAGAAAAAAGGTTATGATATAAAACTAGATGATATTGTAATTGGCACTGGCGTTGTCTATATCATCAATCTTATCATAAGAACCTTTACTAAAGTAGGAGACAAAATAGTGTTACCAACACCTTATTACACTCCTTTTGGAACTGTAATTGAAAATAATGATCGCATTATTTTGCCATGTAAAATGAAATTAGTAGATGGTATTTATAAAATGGATTTGGAAAGCATTGAAAATCAAATTGATGAAAAAACTACAATGTTTATCTTCTGCAATCCTCATAATCCAACAGGAAGAATTTTTGATGAAGAGGAAATGTTAGAAGTGGTTGATTTCTGTCAAAGACACAACTTGTTAATCATCTCAGATGAAATACACAGTGATTTTACCTTAACTAAATCTTTTCAACCAATTATCAATATTAATGAATTTGCAAAAAACAACACCTTTACTGTTTCTAGTTGTACCAAAACATATAATTTAGCTGGATTAAAAGTAGCCTTCTGTTTTATTTCAAATCCACAGCTTAGAGAATTATATTCAAAAGCTGCTAAACATACTGGCTTAGGCAGTGTTAATGTCTTTGGTATTGAAGCTATTAAAGCAACCTATTTAAAAGGACAACAGTGGGAAAAAGAAATGCTTGAATATATAAAAGAAAACAGAGATTATGTACTTGATTTCTTTGCAGAAAAACTTCCTAACATCAAAGTAAATCCTTCAGAAGGTACTTATGTATTGTGGATTGATTTTACCAAAAGTGGTAAAAATGTTGAAGAAATTCAAAATATTCTTATCAACGAATGTAAAGTTGAACTCAATGATGGTCGTATCTATGGCGGATATGTAGGTTTTGGTAGAATGAATATTGCTCTTCCTCGATGTTGTCTTATTGAGGCTTGTGATAGAATTTATTCAGTTTTCAAATAAAGTGGGTAACCACTTTATTTATTTTTAGCCTGATTTCTACTGTTCATTTTACTTGTGAAATAATTGTATCTTAATCAAATATGTTATAATATTACCAGAGGTATTTTCTTTATGAAGAAGGGTTTATTTTTGACTATTGAAGGCTGCGATGGAAGTGGTAAGACCACCGCTTCTTTAACTGTTATTGAAATATTAAAAAAGCAAGGGTACGATGTTTTGTACACTAGAGAACCTGGTGGAAGTGACATTGCTGAACAAATTAGAAAAGTAATTTTAGATGTAAATAATGTTGCTATGGACATTAGAACAGAGGCTTTACTATACGCTGCTAGCAGAAGGCAGCATTTAATCGAAATTATTCTTCCAGCTTTAAAAGAAAACAAAATTGTTGTTTGCGATCGCTTTGTCGATTCTTCCTTAGCGTATCAAGGCTATGCTAGAGGTATTGGAGTTGATGAAGTGTTTAGTATAAACCAATTCGCTATTGATAATCATATGCCTGATTTAACTATCTATTACGCTATTGATGCTCAGGAAGGATTAAATCGTATTGCCAGCAGAAAAAACTTAGATCGACTAGATGTTGAAAGTATCTCTTTCCACAAAAGAGTTCAAGAAGGATATGAATTACTTTGTGCTAAATATCCTGAAAGAATAAAAGTAATTGATGCAACCTTATCTAAAGAAGAAGTTGCTAAAAAAACTTATGAATTGATTATTGAAAAGGTTAAAGAAAATGTTTAGAGAAATTCTTGAGACAACTCAGCCAGTTGTTTATCAAACACTTAAAAACGCTTTGGAAAGCGAACATCTTTCTCATTGTTATTTATTTGTGGGAGATAAAGGAACACATAAATTAGAGACATCTTATTTGTTAGCTCAAAGTTTAGTTTGTGAAAACAAAGATGTTTTTGCTTGTGAAAAATGTGCCAGTTGTCGAAGAATGAAAGAAAATAATTATGTTGATTTAATCTGCATTGATGAAGAAGACAAAAATATTAAAGTAGAATTAATTGAGAATCTTCAACAACGCTTTGATAAAACTGCTTTAGAAAAAGCTGGTAAAAAAATTTTTATCATCAACAACTGTGAAAAACTAACTACTAAAGCAGCAAACAGTTTATTAAAGTTCATTGAAGAACCTTCAAAAAATACCACTGGAATATTTATTACAACTCAAGTTGATGGAGTTTTACCTACCATTGTTTCTCGAAGTCAAACACTTAATTTCAAACCATTAAATAAAGAGTATTTTTTTAAATTTGCTCTTGAAAAGAATATTGATTCTTTATCTGCTCATTTAATAAGTGCTTTTGTCAGTAGAGAAATTGATATCGTCCCTCTTTCAAAAAACAAAAGTTTTACCAAAGGAATTGAAATTTTTTGCGAATTTATGCAAAAATTTCTTATTGATAGAAAAGACAGTTATTTCTACTTACAAAACTCTATTGCTAATAACAAAAAGAATCAAAGAGATATCATTAAATTCTTTTTAGATATTTCTTTGTTATTTATTCAAGATTACTTAAATGATTTTGAAAGTGAAGATGATACTTATTCTAATTTGTTAAAGCTAGCTAAAAAGAGCAACTTTAACCATTCTGGGATAATGAATGCTTTTATTGACTCTAGAACTTCACTAAATAAAGCAGCAAATGGTCTGCTGTTAATCGACCAACTTATATATAAATTATTGGAGGTTTAATATATGAATACAAATGAAGTAAACAATAACGAAGAAAACGTTACATATAAATATTGTGTGTCAGTTAAATTTCGTGGTTCAAAAAAAGCTTATAACTTCGGAACCAATGACGACACTTTTAAATATGGTGATCAAGTAGTTGTTGAAACTGTCAGAGGATTAGAAATAGGCGAGTTAATAAGCGATGTTAGAGATGCTGACACTCATCAAATAGACATAGCTTTAAAACCAGTTTTAAGAAAAGCTACTGAAGAAGATATTCGCCAAAACGAAGAAAACTTAAGCGAAGAACCTGAACTATTAAAAAAATGTCAAGAATGTATTGATCAGTTAGCTTTAGAAATGTACTTGATTTCTGCTGAATACACTCTTGACAAAAGCAAAGTCATCTTTTCTTATGTCGCTGATGAAAGAGTAGACTTTAGAGAACTATTAAAATTACTTGCAGCTGCTTTTAAATGTCGAATTGAACTAAGACAAATTGGTCCTCGAGATAAAGCAAAGATTGTTGGTGGTCTTGGTAGTTGTGGTATGGAAACATGTTGTTCAAGATTTTTAGATGATTTTGATATCGTTTCTATCAACATGGCTAAAAACCAATTATTAGCTTTAAATACAAGTAAACTCTCTGGGCAATGTGGCAAATTGATGTGTTGTTTAAAGTATGAAGATGAAGTTTATAAAAAATTAAGAGCAGGTTTGCCAAAATTAAATACTTCAGTCTTTTATGAAAATGAAAGATTTCGTATTACTAGTATGAATTTATTAAACAATTCTGTTAGAATTTCCAATAAAGAAAATGCAGTTGACTTAACAATTGATGAATTAAGAGAAATTTTAGCAGCTAATGCTAAAGCAAAAGAAAAAAAGGCTTCTAAAGAAGAATAATATTTTAATGGGGAGATATTTATGAAAAAAGAACGTAGAACATGGTTAACTCTACTGATATTTGGATTGTTAGGACAATTAGCTTGGACAATTGAAAATATGTATTTCAATGTTTTTGTCTATAACACCTTAAGTGGAAATGTTGATGTAATTGCCTCAATGGTGGCATTAAGCGCTATTACGGCTACCGTTACAACTCTGTTAATGGGGGCTATTAGTGATAAGTTGGGTAAAAGAAAAATCTTTATCACCTTAGGTTATTTCATTTGGGGTTTAACTGTTATTGCCTTTTCTTTTATCAGTCTAGAGAATATTACAAAATACTTCCCCTATGTTGAAGCAGCCACAGCAGGGGGAACTTTTGCGATTGTTATGGACTGCATTATGACTTTTTTTGGTTCTACCGCTAATGATGCTGCTTTTAATGCTTGGATTACTGATGAGATAGATAACACTGATAGAAGCAAATATGAAGCTGTTCTTGCTACTTTACCACTAATTTCAATGATTATTGTCTTTGGTCTTTTGGATGGTTTAACTCAACAAGGTAAATGGGACACCTTCTTCTTTATTATTGGAGGAAGCGTTTCTATAGGTGGTATTTTAGGGATATTTTTAATCAAAGAATCTCCTGCTGCAAAATTAAAAACTTCTGTGTTTTCAAATATAACCTACGGTTTTAAGCCTTCAGTAATAAAAGAAAACAAGAGTTTATATTTATCACTTACTTGTTTATTGATGCTAGCAATCGCTACTCAAGTGTTTATGCCTTATTTTATTATTTATATTCAAGCATATTTACATATAAATGATTATGCGTTAATACTTGCTGCAGTATTACTTGTTTCAAGTGCTATTTCAGTACTGCTGGGAACAGTTATTGATAAACTTGGCACTTTTAAAGTCTTTGTTCCTGCCACTTTAGCTTTTGTTGTTGGTTTAGTAATGATGTTCTTTGCTAGAACAGTCATAACTATTATTTTATCAGGAATTGTCATGATGAGTGGTAACTTACTTCTTACCGCAATCATTAACGGCAGTATTAGAAATTACACTCCATTAGATAAAGCTGGATTATTCCAAGGAATTAGAATGATTTTCGCTGTAATGCTACCAATGATTATTGGACCAGTTATTGGAGCTTTAGTAATTAAAAATAGTGGAAATACTTATGTAGATTTAGGAGTGGTTAAAGAAGTCCCTACCCCTGCCATCTGGTTAGCATCTGCTGTTGTGGCAGTTTTAATTCTTATTCCTTTTTACTTCTTATCAAAAGAAGATAAAAAGCAAAAAAAAGTACATAATAAATTGTTAACTACCTATGGCGAGCAACTTGATATTAATAATGTTCTACCAGAATATCCTCGCCCACAATTAGTTAGAGACTCATACATTAATTTAAATGGTCTTTGGAAATATACCATTAATCAAAATGAAGAAATACCATCATCTTTTGATGGGGATGTTATTGTCCCTTATTCTATTGAATCACTTCTTTCAAGAGTGAATAAGACTATCACCCCAAGTGATATTTTATGGTATAAAAAAGATTTTTCTTTACCAAAAGGATTTAACAAGGGATTAGTTCACTTACACTTTGGAGCAGTTGACCAAATCTGTAAAGTCTATATTAATAAGCAACTTGTTGGCGAACATAGCGGTGGATATTTACCATTCTCTTTAGAAATTTCTCAATATTTACAAGAAGATAATGAAATTATTGTTTATGTAAAAGATCTAACTGATACTAGTTTTCATTCTAAAGGTAAGCAATCTTCTAATAGAGGTGGCATCTGGTATACTCCTACCAGTGGCATTTGGCAAACTGTATGGTTAGAATCAACACCTGTAGACTACATTGAATCTGTTAAGATTTCAATTGATTATGATGTACAAAAAGTAAATTTAATTATCAAAGGAAATAGTGAAAACTACAATGTTGTTATTAAAGAAGGCAGCAAAATTGTTTTCAATCAAAAAGTTGAATCTAATGTTTCTATCAAATTAGAAAACATTCGCAGTTGGACTCCAGAAAATCCATTCTTATATGATTTAACTGTTTCAAATGGCAAAGATACAATAAGTTCATATTTTGGCATGAGAAAGTTCTCGGTTGGAAATGACAAATATGGTAAAAAGCGTTTGATGTTGAATAACCAGCCATATTTTCATAAGGGCGTACTAGATCAAGGTTATTATAGCGATGGAATCTATACTCCAGCCAGTTATAAACAGATGGAAGATGATATCAAAATGTTAAAGGATATGGGCTTTAACACTATTAGAAAGCATATTAAAATTGAGCCATTATATTTCTATTATCTTTGTGACAAAATGGGGATGTTGATATGGCAAGATATGGTTAATGGTGGAGACAAGTACTCTGATTTAATTATTACCTATCTTCCTTTCCTAAAAGTATTAAATATTAAAGACAAACACTATGGTTTGTTTGCTAGGAAAAATAAAGCTGGAAGAGAACTGTTTATCAAAGAAATGAAGGAAACTGTCGATTTGCTTTATAATACTGTTTCTTTAGCTCTATGGGTTCCATTTAATGAAGGATGGGGACAATTTGATGCTATTGAAGTGAGTGAATTATTAAGAAGTTGGGATAGTTCAAGAACTATTGATCATGCTAGTGGTTGGCACGATCAAAAAGGTGGAGATTTATTCAGCAAACATATTTACTTTGATAAAATCAAATTTGAAGATGATGATAGAGTGTGGGCCTTAACTGAATACGGTGGATATTCATGGGCAGTTAAAGGTCACACTTATAATGATGCGCAGTTTGGTTATTTGATTTTCAGCAACAGACTTGATTTACAAAGCGCCTTTATTCAACTTCATAATGAACAAATCATTCCACTTGTTGAAAAAGGGTTATCCGCTATTATTTATACTCAATTATCCGATGTTGAAGATGAAGTAAATGGACTAATAACTTATGATCGTAAGATTGTTAAGTTTAACACGAAAGTTGTAAAAAGTGTTTTAGATAAATTGCAATTTTAAAGGAGACTCGCTAGTCTCCTTTTTTCCATAATTCACTAATAAAATAAAGTAAGGCAAAATGGGTATATACTGAAAAATAATTATTGTGTTCATCACAAACTTTATCAAGCAAGTCAATTGCTTGTTTTTTTGTTAA
>JAAZJL010000076.1 GCA_012800355.1 Erysipelotrichia bacterium
CCGTTCAATACGAATTCCCCGACTACACACCATGACAACGGATATCAGTGTGCCGGCAACCTCGCACATCTATACGGTCGCAACGATTATAATACTACAAAAAAAGCAGTCTTGCAACCACTTTTTAATTTTTTTCTTATTTATCCTTTTCTTTCAAATCCTATTGAATATTACTTTTTATTCTTTTTATACAATACTTGTGTCTTTTTTATGGTTTTTTTAGATTTTTCCATCTTGGATGCTTAAGTACCTCTTTATTTGCAATATTATCAATATATATACCATCTAATAATTTTAAGGTTGTTTCAACAATCATCTTATGAATTTTACTTGATGATTCTACAGTAACACCAGCTACATGAGGCGTAAAAACCACATTGTCAAGTTCAAAAAGTTTATTTTCACAATCAAATGGCTCTTTTTCCATCACATCAAGTCCTGCTGCTAATAATTTGCCCGAAACCAAAGCTTCGATTAATGCATCTTCATCAATAACTGACCCTCTAGCACAATTAATAATTATTGCATCTTTCTTCATTTTCTCAAATTGACAATAAGAAAACATATGATATGTTTCATCAGTAGATGGCATGTGTAACGAAACAATATCAGCATTTAGTAACAATTCATCAAGTGAACAGCAATAAGTATAGCCATCATTTTTACATAATTTTTCATCAACAAAAGGATCATAAACATAGATCTTTAATCCAATTGCGCTGAACAGTTTTGCAGTTTCTTTGCCAATAGCACCAAATCCAACAATGCCAACATTTTTCCCTAACATTTCACGATTGTCAAAACTATTTCTAATACCATAATTACCTTTCCTTATTTCATTGTTATCTCTAACAATGTTTTTGCTTAATGAAAGTGCTAATGTTAAGGCATGTTCAGCAACACTTCGAAAATTTATTCCTGGGCAATATACAATAGCAATTCCTCTTTTGTTTAAATAATCTATGTCATAGTTTTGATAACCTACACCAGGTATTCCTATAATTTTAAGGTTAGGACATTTTTCCAATTGTTCTATAGTAGGATGAACATTTCTGGTAATAAAAGCATCCGCATCTGATAACTGCTTCACAAATGGTTCTATTTGTCCAGAATTAGATAAGAATAAGTCTGTCTTGTTGTTCAATATATCCATAGCTTCTTTAAATAGTGGATAAGTCATCATTATCTTATGCATACTTTTCTCCTAATCAATAATGTTTGTAATTATTCCAAGATTATCAGCTTCAACGCTAACAATATCTCCACTTGATAAAAATGGTTTATTTAA
Source organism: Erysipelotrichia bacterium (assembly GCA_012800355.1). Taxonomy (GTDB): domain Bacteria; phylum Bacillota_I; class Bacilli_A; order Erysipelotrichales; family Erysipelotrichaceae; genus UBA1783. The sequence continues at coordinate 1,289 of JAAZJL010000076.1, forward strand.
ATCTTTTGCTGTACCATAAGGAGTGCCTGATGAAATTAAAGAGCCTCCTCTCAGCACGCTAATTCTAGACAAATCGCTAATAGCATAATTAAAATCAAAGTTAACATTATTAATTGTATCCCTTTGTCTTAATTCTCCATTTACATAACTTTTTATTTCTATTGGTTTATCAAATTCATCAGCAGTAACAATAAAATATCCCATTGGTAGATACCCATTTAAACTAGTTGCAATATATGGCCTACGATGACGTAGTGTTAAATTTCTTGCAATTATATTGTTAATAAGTAGATAGCCAAAAATATGTTTAGTAGCTTGTTCTTTGGACACTTGATAAACATCATTTCTTACAACCACACAAACCTCAACTTGATAATCAAGTTCTGTAACATGACCTGGATAAGATGGTATTATCGCTCCACTGCAATTTGCATAATTAACTTTTTTATAAAAATATGTTGGCAATTGAGCATCATCATCAACAAAATTGTTTTCCATTATTATCACATCTTGAGTTGGTTCCATAATAGCCGGCATCAAAGTAACATTTGAAATGTCTATGCCTTGAGAAAAATCAACTCTTTTTAACATTTCAAATTGTTCATCGTCTATAAATCTAGCTGTTTCCTCCAATGTAGAATAATTTAATCCTAGACTCTTTAGGGAAACAACTTTTCCGTTTTTATAAAGCGAAGGAAAGGTTTTGCCTTTATATGCATATACAGCAAAAATCATAACCATACCTCCGCATCATTTTTTTCTTTTACTACATTGGTTAAAGTGCCTATTTGACTTATTTCACAAGTAATAATATCTCCTGGCAACAATAAAAGTTTTTCTAAATTGCCAGCATCAATATTAGCAGGTGAACCTGTCGCAATAATTGTTCCTGCTTTTAAAGTCATGTTAGTAGACAATTCAGATACAATATAAGGAATATCAAAAACTAAATCTCTTGTGTTGCCTTTTTGCCTTATTTCTCCATTAACTGTAAGTTTTAAGTCAAACAATGGATTTTCTTCAAATTCATCTGTTGTTACAATCCAAGGACCAATTGGAATATATCCATCAATACTTTTTCCCAAAAAAGGTTGAGTATATACTTTATTGATTCTAGTATCACAAACATCATTTGCAATAGTATATCCAAGTATGTATTCTTTTACTTTTTCTTTTGGAACATTTAATGCATCTTGACCAACAATCACAGCTACTTCAATGCCAACATCAAGATTTTCAGCATAACCTTTCACATATGGAATAGCATCACCAGGGCCAGTAGTAGTCGCGTTTCTTTTAGAAAAATATATTGGATATGATATGTTTGCACTATCCTTCGATTCACCTCTTAAAACAGCAACCTCTTGAGCATGTTTTTGAAAGTTAAAACCAATACAAATTATTCCTCTTCTAACTACTGGAATAGGAGAAAGAATTTTAACATCTCTTAAAGAGGTTCCTTCTTTTGAAATTTCTTTAAGTCGATTTTTTATTTTTTTTAATTTATTAGTATCTTTATCATCACAAAGCTCTTGAATAGTATTCCATGGTAAACCCAATTGTTTAAAAGAGTATACTGATTCTCCATCTATAGATAATACACCTGCTTGATGTAAACTATTTATCTCATAATAAAGTATTTTCATTTTGATTACCTAGAAACATCCTATTTGAGTACAAAAACAAATTATTTCATTCCGTTTTCTTTGTCTTTAGCCAATGTTTGTTTAATAACTTCTATCGCTTCATCACTTAAATAATTGAATGGCGCTCTACAAGGACCTACTGGATAACCTGTTAGATTAGTTGCTTTTTTAGTTACTGTGTTAGGATTTCCAAACTTAAAGCAAGATCTTATTGAAGCAATAGAATTTTGCGCTTTTTCAGCGCCTTCTAAATCACCTGCTTTAAACAATTGATAAATTGATACCATTGTTTTTGGATAAATGTTGGCAACAGCAGTAATACCACCATGACCTCCCTCTTTTAAACAAGGTAAAATTAACGAATCATTTCCTGATAATACAGAGAAATTCATTCCCTTTGTAACATCAATATATGCTTTAAGATTATCCCAATTTCCTGAACTATCTTTAATACCAGCAATATTAGGAATTTTAGCAAGTTTTGCGACTGTATCAGGATCAATATTGTTACCTGTACGTGCAGGCATATTATACATAACTATTGGCAAATCCACTGCTTCAGCAATACTCTTATAATGATTATATATTTCCTTTTGAGAAATAGCTGCAAAATAAGGGCTTATAATTGAAAGTACATCAACTCCAAGTTTTTTGGCTTTTAATGACAAATCAATAGTAGCCTTTGTTCCTGTACATCCTGTACCTGCATATACTGGCACTCTACCTGCAACCTCATCAACAACAATCTCAATTACACGTAACTTTTCCTCTTCAGATTGAATGTAAAATTCGCCATTTGTTCCCAAGCAAAACACAGCATCTACTCCAGCGTTGATTTGTCGATTAACTTGATTTCTAATTTCTTCTTCATTTAATGTTTCATCTTCATTCATAGAAGTGACCATAGCAGCAATAATGCCATAAACTTTTTCATGCATACAATCATATCCTCCTTTTATTTATATTCATTCAAATGATTAATTAGATATTTAGCTCTTTCTATCAATTCATCAGCATATCTAATGTGATGTTCATCAAGAAAAACTTCTTCCCTTGATATTTCTTCTTTAAAAGCTCCAAATTTAACAAGGTAGCGTTTATGGAACCATCTATTTAACTCCTGTGACTGTCTTGTAAAAGTAATTATAGGCAACATATCATAGAATAATTTTTGAGCAGCATCACGATTACCCGAACTGTGCAACTCGTAAACTTTTACCCAAAGTTCAAACATCCCTGATGGCATTACTGTATGCACTCCTCTATCTAGAAGTTCAAGTAATTGGTCATTCCCCCATCCTGAAGCCAAAACCATTTTATTATCTGTTGCTTCTTTTAGTTTAGTCAACTTAGGAGCAGTAAATTTAACTTCACTTTTTACACCTACTACACTTTTATATTTGTTGAAAGCATCAACAATCCATTCAGGGTCAATTCCATTACCTGAAAAATCCGCATCTTGTATAAATAAAAATTCAGGATCTTGTGCATCGACAGCAGCAATAGCTTCTTCAAAGTTCTCTTTTGTATCAAAAGGAACTTGCATATTAAAACCGTTAATGCCAAGATCTCGAAAACTATTCATAAGTTCAATTCTTTCTTCAACTGTTGGAGCTGTAATTGAAGTAATTAGTTTAGCTCTTCCTTTTGCAGCTTTTTTAGTTTCTGAGACCAGAAGTTTTTTCTCTTCATTAGATAACAACCACTGTTCACTAGCTAAACATGGAACTAAAAATCCCGTAACACCAGCCTTACATGCCATATCAATTTCATTGTGAAGTGATTCTATATCTAACTTTTTATCTTCACCAATAAAAGGTGAAATAACGGTTGTTATAATTCCCTGTATAGGGTAAAGTTCTTTTTTCATATTATTCATCTCCTTTTCCCGTAGCAAATTTTCCTAAATACGCTTGTACAATTCGAGGATCGTCTTGTAATTCTGATGACTTTCCTTCAATGGTAATATGTCCATCCTCAAGAACATATGCATAATCAGAAACCTTTAGAGCAATTTTAGCATTCTGCTCAACCAAAAGAATTGTTAGCCCAAAGGTTTTATTTATTTCCACTATTTTTTCAAAGAGATCCGCAACTATAACAGGAGCAAGACCCATTGATGGTTCATCAAGAAGAAGGAGTTTAGGCCTTCCCATCAATGCACGACCAACTGCCAACATTTGTTGCTCGCCACCCGACATAGACCAACCAAGTTGATTTTCTCTTTCTCTAAGTCTTGGAAACAGATTATATACCGTTTCTATGTCTTCATCATATTTCCCTTTACCAAAAGGCCC
>JAAZJL010000077.1 GCA_012800355.1 Erysipelotrichia bacterium
GTTAAAACTAATAAATAGATACTAAGTTTTTTAATACTCATTAAAAAAATCTCTCCCTTCTTAGAGTTCATACAAAAAAACTCTACAGAACTATTATTTCACATAAATTTCACTTTTGCAAGCAACACGACATTGTTTTTTCAAATAATTTACAAATTAATGAAAACATTTTCATAATCTTGTCAATCAAATAAAAAACTAGCGAACTAGTTTTTTAAACACCTAAAATTAACATTATATAATCATCTATCTTTAATAACTACAATATCTTCTCCATCAACCTCTTTTACCTTGACACTTACAACTTCGCTTTTAGCTGTAGGTATGTTCTTGCCAACAAAATTAGCTTTAATTGGCAGTTCACTATGTCCCCTATCTATCAATTCGCAAAGTTGAATTTTTGCTGGCCTTCCCAATTTTACCAAAGCATCCAGTGCCGCTCTAGCAGTTCTACCAGTGTATATTACATCATCTACTAAAACAACAGTTTTCCCTTCAATTGGAAAAGGGACATCGGTTTTGTTAATAATTGGATCAATATTGATTTTACTTAAATCATCACGATATAAAGTGATATCTAAAATCCCGACATCTACTTTTTTGTTTTCAAAGCGTTCAATATTACTAGCAATTCTTTTTGCCAGTGGTACCCCCCTAGTTTTAATTCCTATTAGACATAAATCATCTACTCCATCGTTTTTCTCAATAATCTGATGAGCCAGTCTTATTAAAGTTCTATTCATGTCTTCACTACTCATGACCTTAGCTTTATAATCCATAAATTACCCCTTTATTATTTATTAATAAATATATATATAAATTATACCACAATTAAAAAAGAAACTTTGTTTTCATTAAGTTTCTTTTGTTCTAGTTTGTTTGATATATTTTTCAATATGATTAAAACGCTTATTTGTTCTAATTTTAAATAACGCTTTATTTAAAAAGTTATCTGAAACAGAACTTGTTTGTATGTGAGTTGCTTTTATTGAGTTTTCGGATAATTTTTCAATAGTATATTTCATTTCATAACTTGATTTTAATACTGTTAAGGTTGTGACAATTTCTTTATTTAAAATAGGTCTTCTAATATTTACACTACCTTCAACCCATTTACCATTGCGTTTAACTTTGTTTTTATACTTATATCCATTCTTTAAATCCGAAACAGAAATAGTTTTACCTGTTGCTTGCTTGATTTCACCGACAATTGATAGCAAAACTGTATCATAAAATTCAGAATCTGATACATTGATAACCTTTTCAAATTTAAGCATCTACATCAGCTTCTTTTCTATCAACTACAATTTCTATTTTTTCAATAGATTGTTCATCCATTTCAATAATAGTAAAGGTAACATCATTTAATGTTACTGATGGCTTTTCATCATCTGCTGGAACATAACCCAATAAATCCATAACAAGACCACCAATAGTATCATTATTTGTATCATCAAGATTAACTTTAATCATCTTGCTTACATCATCAATTATAGTTGCACCATCAACAATATAATGATTTTCTTTTATTTCCGTAATTTCTTCTTCTTCATTATCATACTCATCTTGAATATTACCAACAATATACTCTAACAAGTCTTCCATAGTAACAATACCATATGTTCCACCATATTCATCTAAGACAATAGCAATATGAATTTTTTGCTTTTGAAACATCGGTAATAATTCATCACACATCATATTTTCATAAACAAACAATACTTTTCTTAGATAATCAGAAATTTTAAATTCTTTTTTATGATCTTTAGCCAATAACTTTAAAAGATCTTTGATATAGATAATGCCTTCAATATCATCAATATCCTCATCATAAACTGGAATACGTGAATAACCTGTTTCTAAAAAGGTATTTACAACAGTTTCTAAATCAGATTCAATAGATAAAGAAACCATGTCAGTTCTATGAGTCATAATTTCTCCAACTGTTCTATCATTAAAATCAAAGATGTTGTTAATCATGTCCTTTTCATCATCTTCGATAAACCCCTTTTCAGTACCAGCATCTACCATTATTCTAATTTCTTCTTCGGTAAATTCTTGTTGACCATCGCTTTCCTTAATTCCTAAAGAATTAGCAATTGAATCAACAGTTTTAGATACTATCCATACTAATGGTTTTAAAAACTTATAACAAAAACTGATTGGTCCAACTACAGCAAAAGCAATCTTTTCAGGATCTTTCATGGCAATTCTTTTTGGCAGTAATTCTCCAAACACTAATGTTATAAATGATAATAGCAATGTAATAACAAAGATACTTACTAATCTAACTGTCGAAGTAGAAATATTAACATTTCTCATCCAATAAACGATATAATCTGCAAAAGTATCAGCAGCTACCGCACTAGAAAGAAAACCAGACAAGGTTACACCAATCTGAATTGTTGATAAAAATTTTGTTGGTTTAATTGTAAGATTATATAAAGCTTTAGCTTTTTTGTTACCTTCATTGGCTAGTTTTTCCAATTTTGCATCATTAAATGATACTATCGCTAATTCGCTAGCTGCAAAAAAAGCATTAAGCGCAATTAAAATAATTAATAATATAATGTATCCTAAAATAGAATCATTGTTTTCTACTATTGTAGCTGTGCTACCTGCTACGAAATTTATCAAGCGACACAATCGATCGTCCATATGGTTAAATATCACTCCCTCTTTTATCCATATAATACATTGTATCATAATCTTTACAAAGATTATTGTCAACAATGCCAAAAAAGACATTTCACCATTATATTATAATATTTTTCAAGATTTTCAAAATTATTCTTCTACATTTGTTATTTTGGTCTTTTCTTTATTGTGATTAAGTCTACTCTTTTTGTTTTCTTAAACCATTGCCATAAGTAAATACAATCCTGAAACAATAACTGGTAAACAAATACAAATACACAATATTCCTAGATTTTCAGCACCAATAAATAATTGACCAATAACTAATATCACTTATCGACAACAAAGTTCTAGATATTTTAGTTACCCTTTAACAAAATAAACTTGTTTAAGACTTATATTTATTAGATAATATTTATATTAGGAGAATTCTTATGGCAAATATTAACATAAGTGAAAACATTAAAAAACAACCGTTAAAGCAACCAGAGGTTGAACATAGTTTTGATTGTGGTCGTGTTTCTTTTGATTTCTATGATAATAATGCGGTGATGTATAAACTTGATGGTATTAATATCAATTGGTTTTTTGCTGGTGGGAAAACTAAAGATGGTAGATATTTCACCTCTAAAACAGCTAAAAAAACTTCTTATCGCATAACTGCTACAAAAAATGGTTATATTATAAGTCTTTATTATTGGGAAGATGATATTATTTTTGTTCAACATTTAATAACTGACATCCATAACCCTTTCTTTATTTGTCAATTAGAAATTATGGATGAAAAAATACCAACCGAAACAAACTATTTAGTTGTTTTAGATTTTAGTTATCCTTCTGATTTATGCTTGCCACTATTTTCTTCACCAGACACTAAAATGTTGCTCTGTCCTTACGACAATGATATGTCCAACAAATACGAAATAGTAGATTTAAAAAGTAAAAGAATAAGTTATGATGTCAGCGCTATTTTTAATCCAAAATCTTCAAACGGTCTAATTTTAGGTTCTATCGATAATAATATTTGGAAAAATGCTATTGTATGCAATGAAGATAAAAATATAGGTTTAAGTTGTATCAGCGGAATAGCAAATACTAGTACTCATGACATCAATGACCACGGTTATCTGCAAGGAAAAACGGTTTCATCTGATAGATTCGTTTGTGGTTTTTTCAAGGACATTAAAGAAGGATTAATATATTATGGCAAAATAGCCCAAAATAAAAATGGTATCCATCAATATTATGGTTCATCACCTTTTGTTTGGAGTTTATCTTCAAGTGATGGTTTAGATTATTATGAAGAAGAAGCAGATTTCTTATATCATAAACTTAAAAACTTTGCTGATATTGATGGTACTACTTATATAATTTTGGATAATATTTTAGGTTTAAGTAAAATACGATTAAAAAGATTTATTAAAAAGCTACATAAACGAGGTCAAAAAGTTGGTGTTTCTTTCTTTCCTTTGTGTCATTTAGAAGCTATGAATATGACACCTCTAAAAGGTTCATTTTTCAAATTTAGAAAAGATGTAGTTTTAAAACAATCCGATGATTTTAACTTTCAACCAATAGATGGAAGACTACCAATAGATATAACTATTCCTGAAGCTGAAAAAGATCTTCGAATACAATTACGTGAAATAGTTAATCTTGGCTTTGATTATATTAGGTTTGATTTTTTGTCTTTTGGCGCCCTTGAAAACGAAAGGTATAACAAAGAAATAAAAACAGGAAGACAAGCTCTTTCATATTTTTATCAAATATTAAAGGAAGAATTGAATCCTGCTAAAATTGGTAAAGAGATATTTATCGATTTTTTTACTTCTCCACTATTCCCTAGTAACTTTGCTCATTTAAGAAAATGCTGTTGTGATTCTTTTAGTACGATTGAAGATATAAAACATATTTTAAACAACTTAACCTATAGTTATTGGACTAACAAAAATCTTTATCAGTTCAACACTGTTGGCAGTGCTGTTTTTTATAGTTCAGATAACGATGAAAAAGAATCGTTAACTTCACTTGAAGTTAAAAGCAGATATAATGCTTCAATTATTTCTGGAGTGGTCTACAACTATTATGGAAAAGATTCTAACAATAAAGAAAAAACTATCCTTATTGCCAATAATGACAATTTAAACAAGATTGTTAGATTAAACAAAAACTTTTTGCCTTTAACATTGGCAAACGATAATTATATATATTATTTATCTTGTCAGGGAAAAACTTTTGTAGCTGTTTTCAATCTCAGCGATGAGACTAAAACTTTTAAATTAGACCCTAAAATTTTCAACTTTGACAACCAAGGAATATTAATTGATTTAAATAATAATACCTCCACTGTTTTTACAAACAAAATACATTTAACCTTAGATAAATACGATTCAATAATCTTTGAACTAAAGAAAAATTGACATTAAATACAAAAAAGAAAGAAGCAGAATTTGTCATTTAATTCTGCTTCTTTATTTATACTTTTTCCTTATTTTCTGTTGCTTTTTCAGCTAAGCCAGCAAGACGCTTCTTTTCTTTTCTATCTTGATCAATAGCATAAATAACAACACCGATTAAAGTCGCTAAATAAGGCCACATTTTAAGTAAGTTATCCGAAATACCAGTTCTTCGGGCAAAGTTTGATAAGCCATAGAAGAAACCAAATAATAAACTGGTTAAAGCTGTAGGAATTGGATTTGCGCCACCCATATTGGAAGCAGCTAGTCCGATAAATCCGCGGCCAGCAGTAATACCGTTAGCAAAATAAGATACATACACACTGCTCATAAAACAACCAGCGACACCGCCCAAACAACCAGATAAAACTAAAGCAATTGTTTTAATTCTATCTGAAGAAATACCAACTGATTCTGCTGCATTATCATTTTCACCAACTGCTCTAATTCTTAAACCTAACTTTGTTTTAAACATCATAAATGCTACAACAAAAATCAAAATATAAGATATATAGGTTAAAATATTTTGATTAGCAAATACTTGACCAATAAAAGGAATGTTTTCAAGAAAATCAGGCAAATCAACAGTTGGAAGTAAACCTGATTGTAAAGAGTTTGTTGAACTTCTATCATGATTTGGAGTTACTATTGGTAAAAAGAAAGCCGTAGCACCTGGACCTAATAAGTTCATAGCAATCCCAACTAAAACTATATCTACCTTTAATTTTAGATTAAAGAAAGCCACACAATAACCTAAAAATCCACCGACAATTGTTCCAACCAATAAACCTAACCATGGGTTTGGACCACCAATATAAGCAGCTGCTAATGTTCCAAGAAATGAGGAAATAAGCATGATTCCTTCCATCCCCATCTGAGTAGAGTTAGCTTTAGAAGCTATTGAACATCCTAAAGCTGCTAACAAAATTGGCGGAGTAACTGCAATTACATTATTATAAAATCCTGGGTTAACTAATACTTCTAAAATAGCTTTTAAAATATCATTCATAATTAATTAACCTCCAATTCATTAGTTGATTTTCTTTCTTTTTCTGCTTCAGCTATTATCATTCTTCTATAAGTCTTAGACAAGAATTTTTCAGCTAGTAAAAACAGAATAATTGTTGCTTCAACAATCTTTGTCATATCATTTTGAATTCCTGTTTTAACTGACATAACATAAGCTCCTGCTCTTAAATAAGAAATAAATAGAGCTGCCAGTGGAACATATTTTGGATTATTTTTAGCAAATACTGCCATCGTTACTCCATCCCAACCTAAACCAGTTAATTCAACCCAACGATAGTTAGTATATAGTGACATAATTTCACAGGCGCCACCTAAACCACCAATAAAACCTCCAATAACCTGAGACAAAATAGCTACAGAACTAACGGAAATTCCAACATATTGGGCAAACTTTTGATTTTTACCTACTTGACGTAGTTTAAATCCTAGTTTTGAACGATATAAAAATAACCAAGCCAAAATCACCACTACAATAGCAATGAAAAGCGAATAAAATATCGTTAATTTATCCGATCCAATCTTAATTTTGTAAGTCATATATTCTTGATAAGTATTGGTCCAAGAGTAGGTAGAACCACTTGTTCTTGGGTCTTTAAACTTAGAATATAATAGGTAAGTTGAAAACCATAGGCATATGTAGTTCATCATCAAAGAAGTTACCATTACTGATGCATTAAATATTCTTTCTAACAATGCTGGAATCAAGGTGATAATTGCTCCAACAACACCTCCAATAATACATCCCATTATACTTCCTAACACTCTTTGACCTGGAAACAAATATATATTTGTTAATGCTCCACCAACCATGCCTCCAAATAGAAAGGCACCTTCCAAACCTAGATTGAATTTATTAGCACTAAACATTATTGATACCGCAGTTCCAGTAAACATCAATGGAATTGCTTTTTGAATCCAGAAAGTAAAATAACTGGCATTTGTTAGTGGAGCTGTAAAAAACAGTTTCAAAGAAGTTCTTGGCAAATCAGAAGAAAACACAATCAAGGCAGTAGCTAATCCTAAACCAATTAGAATTGATACGGTCATGCGTAAAATCTGATGTTTACCTTGAATACTCATATTGCTCAGAATGCTTTTCTTTTCTTTAGTCTTATTCATGTAAAGCACCTCCAATCTGTTCTGGCGTCATCTTTTTAACACCTAACATATAATAACCCAACTCTTCTTCTGATAAATTCGTTACATCAGGGAAATAAGCTCCGATTTCACCACTATACATAACAATTAATGAATCTGACAAATTCATAATTTCGCCCAAATCAGCACTAATTAATAAGATAGCTTTACCTTCATCTCTCATTTCGACCATTCTTTTTCTAATAAACTCAGAAGCACCGACATCAATGCCACGAGTCGGTTGATCACACACAATTAATTTGTTATAACTGGTAAACTCTCTAGCCACAACAACTTTTTGAATATTTCCTCCAGACAAAGCGTTTACTGATTGCTCTCCACTTTTACAGATAACATTATACTCATCTATCCATTCATCTGTTTTTTCTTTAATAGCAACTTCATCAGTTAAAAAGCTTTTTCCGAATTCACTGCTGTCAATTTTATCAGCAACCATGTTTTCTCTAATACTTAAGGCTCCAGCAACGCCTATAGTCATTCTATCTTCTGGCACATGAGCCAATCCCAATTCTCTTAAACTCTTTATGTTTTTCTTTCCAACTTCCTGACCTAAAATATCAATAGAACCTTCAGAATAAACATGTAAACCAGTAATAGAATCAATTAATTCTCTTTGTCCATTTCCTTCTACACCAGCAATACCAACAATTTCTCCTTCTCTAACTGAAAAAGAAATATTTTTTACTACTTTTTTGCCAATAGCATTATAAACGCCTAAATCTTTAACTGTAAGAACATTTTCTTTTGGTTGAGCTTTAGTTTTTGGAATAACAAGTTCAACATCCACTCCAACCATAGCTCTTGAAATATCCTCTTCAGTTACTTCAGCAACATTATATACACCAACCGTGCGACCTTTTCTAATTACTGTTACACGGTCACACAATTCTTTTACCTCGTTAAGTTTATGTGAAATAAAAATTATTGTACGTCCATTCTCTTTTAGTTGTTTTAGTTGTTCAAATAATTCTGTTGTTTCTTGTGGAGTTAAGACAGCTGTAGGTTCATCCAATATTAAAATCTCACAACCTTTAACCAAAGCTTTTACAATTTCAACTTTTTGCTTTACACCAACGGTTAAGTTTTGAATTTTTGCTTTTGGATTTATTTTAAATCCGTATTGCTCACAACAATCTAAAGTCATTTTAATGGCTTTATCCATATCAAATTTCAAGCCTTTTGTTGGCTCAATCCCCAATATTACATTTTCAGCAACTGTTAAAGATGGAACTAACATAAAATGTTGGTGAACCATTCCAATACCAGCATCAATTGCTTTGGTAGGAGAAGTTAACCTTACTTCATTGTCCTTTATAATGATTACGCCTTCATCTGGTTGTTCAATACCAAATAACATTTTCATAAGAGTAGTTTTGCCAGCACCATTTTCCCCACAGATAGCATGAATTTCTCCTTTTCTAGCTGAGAAATTTACTTTATCATTTGCAATGATACCATTGTCATAAACTTTAGTAATATTTTTCATGACAAGATAGTTTTCCATATCTAATCTCCCCTTTTCATTATAACAAAATACAAACCTCCGATCCCCTATGGGACAGAGGTTTGTAATTTTTTTCAAAATAATATTATTTAATTATTATTTTTTTGTGCTGTCATGAGCAGGAACGAATTCTCCATAGAACCAGCCTTCTTCATGACCGAATGCTGTTGGAACTTCAATCTTTCCATCAATAATATCTGCAACAATCTGTTCAATTTGTGCAATTTGATCAGCAGTGAAGCAAGCATTGGTAGTATCAGTTACCGCATAAGAAACATAACCACCATCTAAACCTAATTTAGCATTTTTGCCATACTCTAGTGTACCAGCTAAATGCTTTTGGACAGCATCATAGAAACCAACATTACCATTTTTCTTCATAGAAGTAATTGTTCTATTAGCTCTCTTTGTGTCATCTTCAGTACCTAAAGAAGCAAAGTATGCACCTTGGTCACCATCAACACCGATAATCCAGTTACCTTCAGCTTCAGTGATAACTTGGTCAAATCCTCCTAAACCAGCTTGTCCACCACAAGCAAATACGATATCGTATCCAGCAGAATATAAGCCAGCAGCAGTATCTTTACCAGCAGCTACATCTGAGAATGAATTCATCCATGAAATGTTGACATCAACATCTTTGTCAATGTACTTAGCACCAGCAGCAAAACCAACATAGAAATCATCTAAAACAGTATTGTCTTTACCACCCATAAATGCAATTTTCTTGGTTTTAGTTAACATTGCAGCCATTGCACCAACTACAAATGAGCCCTCATTTTGAGCAAACATCATAGCATATAACTTGTCTGTTGGAGCATATTGCCAGCCATCTGGATCATCGAAGTTCCATTCTTCATCATAGAACCAAATCAATTGCTCAGGATACTCTTTTATTAACTCAATAACATATTCTTTCATGTCATAAGTACCAACAACAATGATTGTCCAACCATCTTTAAAGATAGTTTCAATACTTGTTTGCCAGTTTTCAGTTTCATATCCTAATTCAATAGTTTGAGCATAAACTTTGTCTCCAAAGTCAGCGTTAATCTTTTTAACACCTTCTTCACCTGAGTCGAAGAAAGACTTGTCACCTAATGTACCATTAACAACGTTAGCAATAGTAATTTTTCCAGCTTCTTCAGCTAATTGCTTCTTGCTTTTTTCAGTTGGGATCTCTTCTGGACCACAACCAAACATTGTAATTGTCATTAAAGCAACCAACAAAACAGTTAAAATTTTTTTCATTTTTTCCTCTATCTTGAAAATTAACTTCAATTGTATTATAAGATATATTACTAATTTTTTTCAAGTAATTTACATTAAATTGACATTGAAATAAATTAAACCAGTTCAAAATACATTGAACTGGCTTTTAATTTAATCTTTTAAAGTTTTTGATACCTCTGTAGTCATTTTTGCCAACTCTTTAATTGACATCTTTTTTAGTCCTCTAACATAAGTATCAAGTTCATCACCGATAGGATCTTTCCAATATTGTGGAATATTATCTAAACCAACAATAATACCAATAATGGTTAAAATTTGAGCAGCATTGCAGTCAACATCTTGGCCACATCCACCACACATAGCTAATGTTTTTGTGAAATCACCTTCACCAAACCACAAAGCCACAACTTCAGCAGCAGCATTTGGATAAGCATGAATCCAATTATATTTGATAAATTTTTCCTCACACTTCATCCAAGCATCATAATAATCATCATGATTTTTACATTGTTCTAAAGCAAATCTGACCACTTGTCCATATTCTGAATCCTCTGGCATTAAATCAATAGCAGTAGTAACAATTTTTCTAATATCTGTTTCTACATAAGCTAATGAGGTCATAATAGCATTAAATACTTCTCCTAAAATTCCATTTCTTGCATGAGAAATACTACCATCCATCCATGCACACTCTGCTGCTTTATAAGGATTGCCTGGATATAATTGACCACAAATTGCGCCTCTCATTTGAGCTCCAATCCATTCATTAAAAGCATTATGATAAGTTCCACTTTTAGGTGGTAAAATACCAGCTTTTAAATTCCTTAAAGCAAAATCCTCTGCTGACCAGCCAGTTGGAACTCTTGCTACCCATTCTCTGGCAATATCCAAAGCTGTTGTTTTTTTGCCAAATTCTTTATAAACCAAAAGCAAAGCTAACTCATAAGTAATATCATCATTATAGGTATTTGGTTTACGAATATATTTATCAACAAAACCATATCTTTTAGCAATATTTTCTCCTGTATACCCTTCAATACAAGTGCCATATGCCCCGCCAATAATTTGTGCTAACCAACCAGCGTGATTTTTCTTTGTTAATTCTTCATCAAAAGTTACTTCAACTTTTTCTGGAAAATCTACTGCTTTAACATAGTCTTCAAAACTGTCATAGAAAGTTTGTTTCCAATATTCACTTGCTTCATTTTTTCTGGCATTTTTTACCGTGTTGAAAAGATCAAAAGTCAACTTATGTAGTTGTACGATATCATTTTCTTCATAAGCTTTCAGTCCTTTTTTATAAATTTCTAAACCACCATCAACAATGTAACCTCTATTTTCCATTGCTTGAATAGAAGCTAAACAAATTGACTCATGAGCTCTTGATCCTGGCACTTGTGAATGCCAATACATTTTTATCAATTCATCTTGTGCTTTTTCAGGTCCACTGGCATTATCTTCCCAGATTGTCTGATTATCATCAGCCTGATAAACTGGCACGCCCTCTACAAACATTTCTCTGGCTAATTCCCATGCTTTTTTCATTTTTATCATTTTCTCCTTTGTTTAATTTTATCTTATTTTAACTATTAATATCAACCTATAAAATTATAAAGGTATGTTATAAAAACATACCTTCACAAATTACATTTCTTTTAAGAAAGCTAAATAAGCTTGTCTTGTTTCATAAATATCAACTTTACTAGCTACTTCCCAAGGAGCGTGCATGTTTTGAACCGCAACACCAGCATCGACAATTTGCATACCATAATTGGCCATGATATAAGCGATTGTTCCTCCGCCTCCTTCATTTACTTTTCCAAGTTCAGAAGTCTGCCAAGTAATATTATGTTTATCAAAAACATTTCTTAATTCTGCTAAAAATTCTGGATTAGCATCATTAGCTCCTGATTTACCACCACTACCAGTATATTTGTTAATTGATATACCCTTGCCCAAAAAGGCAGTATTTTTCATTTCATTAACAGCTGGATAGTTTGGATCATAAGCTGCACTTACATCAGCACTTATCATTTTTGAATTACCAAAAGCTCTTCTTAGTTTTATTTCATTAAATCCTTCTTTTAGAGAAATTAGCTCCGCAACGATGTTTTCAAAGAATTTTGAATGCATACCAGTTGCTCCATTAGAGCCAACTTCTTCTTTATCCACTAACAGACAAACAAGTGTCTTTGCTGGATTTTCAACTTCTAATAAGGCCATTAGTGATGTATAAGCACAAACTCTATCATCATGACCATATCCAATAATCATGCTTCTATCTAAACCATAATCTCTGGCCTTTCCTGCAGGAACAGCTTCAATTTCAGCTGAGACAAAATCTTCTTCTTCAATGTCATATTTTTCCTTTAATAAAGTCAAAATATGAGCTTTTACGGCATCCTTTTCTTCTCCTTTTAAAGGAATTGAACCAACTGTAATATTTAAGTCTTCAGCTTCAATAACAGTCTTAGCATTTTTCTCCATTTGCTTTTTAGCTAAATGTGGTAACAAGTCAGATACACCAACTACTGGATCATTTTCATCTTCGCCGATAACGATTTCTACAGTAGTGCCATCTTTTTTACAAACCACACCATGTAAAGCTAGTGGTAAAGTAACCCACTGATATGGTTTAATGCCACCATAATAATGAGTATCCATTAAAGCGATGTCGTAATCTTCATATAATGGATTCTGTTTAATGTCTAATCTAGGAGAGTCGACATGTGCTCCTATAATTGTCATACCATTTTCAATAGGCTGTGAACCTACAACAAACAATGCTAATGATTTATGGTAGTTGTTGTAATAAACCTTATCATTTGGCAATAGTTGAATTTTATTTTCAATATAGCCATTGATATCTTTAAAGCCATGTTTTTCAGCAATTTTAATTGCTTCGGCTACACATTCTCTTTCTGTTTTACATGTAGAAATATAATCCTTATATCCTTCACTGAAGTCCATTACTTCTTGAATATTCTCATACTTTTTCCATGCATTTTTCATTTTATCTTTGTTACCTCTATTCTAATCCTTTTGTTTGTATTTCATGTTTTGTATCTTTAATAAATTGCTCTAAACTTAATGTTTCTGATTTTTTGTCTCCATGCCTTCTAATAGTTACAGTTTTATTTTCAACTTCAGCATCACCAATCACTATTTGAATTGGATTCTTTTTAAGTTGTGCTTCTCTAATGCGATAACCAAGTTTCTCGTTTCTATCATCACAAATTACTCTGAAACCTTCAGCAGCTAGTTTTTCAGTTAAATTTTTAGCATACTGACCATGTACTAGTGGATTTACTGGAATTACTGTAAATTGTTTAGGCGCTAACCATAATGGGAAGATGCCTGCATAGTTTTCCAAAATAATACCCATAAATCTTTCAAGCGAACCAAAACATGCTCTATGAATCATAACTGGAGTTTTCTTACTGCCATCTTCAGCCACATACTGACAGTTAAATCTACCAGGAAGTTGCATATCCAATTGGACAGTTCCACATTGCCATATTCTTCCTAAAGAATCAGTTAATTTAAAGTCAAGTTTTGGACCATAAAATGCTCCATCACCTGGATTAACCTTAAACTGTCTTCCAGTTTTTAAACAAGCTTTTTCTAAAGCCTTTTCAGCTTCATTCCAAACTTCAATTTCACCAATAAACTTTTCTGGTCTTGTTGAAAGTTCAATTGCATAATTTAGACTAAACACTGAATAAATCTGGTCATAGATATCTAAAATTCTAGCAACTTCCTCTTCAATTTGTGATTCCATCAACATAATGTGAGCATCATCTTGAGTAAATCCTCTTACTCTAAATAAACCAGTTAACGCACCTGATGCCTCATTTCTATGAACATGTCCTAATTCAGCATATCTTAGTGGCAACTCTCTATATGAGTGTAAAGTGTTATTGTAAACCAAAATCGCACCTGGACAGTTCATTGGTTTTATAGCATAAGTGCCTTCATCTGCTTCAATGATAAACATATCATCTTTATAATGCTCCCAATGTCCACTAGTTTCCCATAGTTTTTGACTTAACATAATTGGGGTATCAATTACAATATAACCATTTTCTCTATGCAGATCTAACCAGAAATCTTCTAAAATTCTTCTTAAAGTGAATCCATCAGGAAGTAAGAATGGTAACCCTGGTCCAAAATCAGACAACATAAATAAGTCCATTTCTTTTCCCAGTTTTCGATGGTCTCTTTTTTTAGCTTCTTCAATCATTTCTAAATGATGATCTAAATCTTCTTGTGTTTCAAAACAAATACCATAAATTCTTTGAAGCATCTTATTGTTAGCATCACCTTTCCAATAAGCACCACTAGTTTTTAATAATTTAAAATATTTCATCATCTTAACATTATCTACATGTGGGCCACGACACAAATCAATAAAATCTCCTTGACTATAGCAGCTGATAACATTTTCATCTTCATCCATATTATCAAGCAAATCTATTTTGTATGGATCATCAGCAAATAACTCATAAGCTTCTTGTTTACTAAGTTCTCTTCTAATAATCTTTTTACCATCTTTAGAAATTTTCTTCATTTCTTTTTCAATTTTTGGTAAATCTTCTTCAGTAATAGTTACCCCATCAATATCTATATCATAGTAAAACCCATCGGTAATGACTGGCCCTACCCAAAACTTCGCTTGAGGATAAAGATTTTTAACCGCTTGTGCTAAAAGATGAGCACAAGAATGATTAAGTACACTTAACTGTTCATTTTCCTTAATATCAATCATATTTTCAACTCCTTTAAATATAAATAAAAACGTCCTAAAAAGGACGTTGACTGACGTGGTACCACCTTAATTGCTTCTCAAATGTTATAACGTAAACTAACGGGTTTCTTTTTCAAGTCCTGCTCCTA
>JAAZJL010000078.1 GCA_012800355.1 Erysipelotrichia bacterium
CATATACTTGTGGTAAAAAAGCTAAGCCAACCATAAACCAACAATATAAATTAATTAATACTGCTTTAATTCCCTTAAGAGGTTTTCTTTCGATTGAATTCATAGCATTCATTGTAAAAGTAAACTTACTATTAACATAGCGTTGAAATAAGAAGATTATTGCGGTAATGACAATGGCAATAATACTCACAGCTGCCCCAAAGCCTCTATCTGAACCTGTCTCTGAGAAATAGGCATTATAGATAACCACTGGGAAAGTCTGATAACCTTCACCAATTAAAAGTGGTGTGCCAAAGTCAGCAAACGCTCTCATAAATACCATTAATGTTGCCGCAATAATTGTTGGCATAATCAATGGAATAATCAATGTTAAAAAGCGTTTAACACCTGTACACCCCATGTTTTCCGATGCTTCTAGTAGTGAGTTATCTATATTTTTTAAAGCTCCTGAAACATATAAGAAGACAAGAGGAAACAATTGTAAAGCCAAAACTAATAGAATCCCATTAAAACCATAGATATCTGGTATCATAAAGCCTGTTAAGTTTTTAATGGCTATAGTTATAACTCCACTTCTTCCAAGTAGCATAATCCAAGAATATGCTCCAATAAAAGGCGCTGACATACTACATAAGATAATAATTACCTGCAGCAATCCCTTACCTTTAATTTCATACGTTTGATAAAAGTAGGCTAATGGAACACCAATGATAAGAGTTAATAGTGTTGCCAAAGAACTTACTTTCAAAGAGTTGGTGATTGATTTACGATAATACTTTTGGCTAAAGAAGTTAATAAATTGTTCTATTGTAAATTGTCCTTGTTTAAAAAATGCCTGAATAAACAACTTTAATAATGGCCACATTAAAAACAACAAATACATAGCTAGCACAACTATTGACACAATTTTCCAAATATCAAAATTTTTATTCTTCTTAGTCATAATTAATCACCTGTGTATAAATCAAGATCGTTTATTACACCCTCAACCAAATTATATTGACCATTTTCATCGAAAATATTAATCTTTTCCTTTTTAACTTGAAGATAAATTTCTGTACCCTTTTCAATAATGCTATCAATCTTAGATTCTTGAATGATTTCAATCTTATCACCATCATCAGTGTGAACAAAATAATGGGTATTTAATCCTAAAAATACTGCATCATCGATGATAGCTTTAATACCTTCTTTATTATCAGTATCAACTACTAATTCTTCAGGTCTAATTGAAACCTTAACTTTTTGATTATATTTATATTTATCCAAAATATTATCCATTTCACAAGCATAACCACTAGGAAAATGTAACATTGTTTTGCCATTTTCAATTTTTAACTTTCCATCAACAATATTTGTTCGACCGATAAATGTCGCTACAAATAAATTGGTTGGTCTTTGATATAGAACTTTTGGTGTACCAATCTGTTGAATATCACCTAAATTCATTACTGCAATTCTATCACTAACCGCCATTGCTTCTTCTTGGTCATGAGTTACATATACTGTTGTAATACCAATGGTATTTTGAATTTCTTTAATAACTGTACGCATCTCTACTCTAAGCTTTGCATCTAAGTTACTTAAAGGTTCGTCCATTAATAAAACATTTGGCGTAATTGCTAAAGCTCTTGCTAGAGCAACTCTTTGTTGTTGTCCCCCAGATAATTTTTCTGGCATTCTTGATCTATATTCCTCAATTTTCATTAACTTAAGGAAGCGATCAGTTGTCTCTTTAATTTCTTCCTTTGGAAGTTTTCTATTTTTTAAACCATAAGCGACATTTTTTTCAACTGTCATATTTGGGAAAATAGCATAGTTCTGGAATACCATACCAATATTACGCTTAGCTGGGTCCATGTCATTTATTCTCGTGTCATTAAAGTAGAAATCTCCACCTTCAATTGAGTTAAAACCAGCTATCATGCGCAATAAAGTCGTCTTACCACAACCAGAAGGACCAAGAAGGGTGAAAAATTCACCCTCCTTGATATTTAGTGATAAGTCAGTAATTATTGTATTATTGCCGTACCTTTTAACAGCATGATTTATTTTTATATTAACACTCATAATTCTAACCTCTCATTTTCAATTATAAATAATTTGTTTATTCTTTTTATTCTGGATGAGCTTCGTTATACATTTGTTCCCATCTAGCTTGCCAATCTTTTTTGTTTTGTCCACAGAATGCTCTGTCTTCAACTACAACTTTAATTTGATCAAATGGAGTCATCTTGTCTGTTGTATTAGAAATAGCTGTATTAACTGGACGAGCTGTAGTTTTAGCAATTTCATTTTGTCCTTCTTCAGAGATTAGCCAATCTAAGAATTTCTTAGCGTTTACCATATTTGGAGCATTTTTGATAATTGCTGCACCAGCTGGTAACCAAACTGCACCTTCTTCTGGATAAACAAGTTTGACATTTGTAGCTCCATCTACTAATAAACCAACACATGGGTCTTCATAAGAAACACCAACTGCATATTCACCATTTACAACACCTTTGTAAATAGCTGAAGATGAAGATAAAATACCTGTTAAGTTGTCAATAAATTTGCCAACCCATTCCCAAGCTTTTTCATCATATGGCTCATCACCCATAACTAACAACATATTAGTCAATTCAGCCCAAGCACTTGATGAAGCAGCAGGATTACCCATAGCAATTCTGCCTTTTAATGCAGGATTTAATAAATCATTGTAGCCTTTAAACTCTTCTGGATCTAAGCCTAATTCAGCAAAGATATCCAAATTGATTAATAATGCCGCAGAGCCATCTAAACAATAATGAGTTGCTACACCATTTACATTACGATATGCTTCTGGTAATTTGTCATCACCTTTTGCTACGTAAGGTTCAAAATACTCAGCATAGTTGTGAGCATTCGCGTAGTTTACACCACCATACAAAATGTCAGCTTGAGGATTTTCAGCTTCCGCTACGATTTTCTCTAAGCATTCACCTGTTCCTTGACTTTGAACTTCAACAGTAATTCCATATAATTCACCAAATTTATATGCCACATCAACTAGGGCATCTGAGTTAGGTGAATAAATTACTAAAGTATCAGTTCCTTCTTCTTTTGGTCCACAAGCAGTCATTGATAAAACTAGCATTGTAGCCATTAAAATAGTTAGTAATTTTTTCATTTTTCCTCCTTAATTATTTATTAATATGTGTAATAAAATTTACTACCACCCCTATTTTAGGAAATATTGTAAGCGGTGTCAATGAAAGAACTAGACTATCAGTCTTATTGAATTTGTTTTATAATGAAACTATGAAAAATCCTTTTAAATATTCTTTAGACAATAAACGTTATCTAACATGGAATTATTATGGTAAAAGTAATTTCCAAAATAAAATCATCAAAATTCCCCTTGACGGTCCTTTTTCTTGTCCTAATCGAGATGGTTTAGTTGGTAAAGGTGGTTGTGTTTTCTGTTTTGGTGGAGCCAATGCCTTTCCAGATTTAAGTGATAATGATTTAATGAAGCAATATTATCAAAGAAAAGAAATATTTTTTAAAAAGTGGCCTAATGGAATCCCATATGTTTATTTTCAATCATTCTCTAATACTTATGGTCCTTTAGAAAAACTAAAAGAAATCTATCAGCCTTTTATTGAAAATGAAGAAATTAAAGGAATTGTTATTTCAACTAGAAGCGACTGTTTAGATGATGAAAAAATTGAATATTTGAATTCTTTAACTTTCATTAAACCAATATGGATTGAACTTGGTTTACAATCCATCCATGATAAAACCTTACAGGAAATGAATAGAGGCCATAACTATCAAAATTTCCTTGACACTATTGAAAAATTAAAAAACACTAATATTAAAATCAGTGTTCATTTAATAAATGGCTGGCCAACCGAAAGCGAAGAAATGATGCTGCAAACAGCTAAAGAAGTTGGAAAACTGCCAATACAGGCCATTAAATTTCATATGTTACACATTTCTAAAAATACCGTTTTAGGCAACAAGTATCAAAAAAAGCCCTTTGAACTTTTAAGTAAAGAACAATATGTAACTATTGTCGCTAAACAACTTTCTTATCTAAGAGAAGATATTATCATTGAAAGATTAACTGGTGATGGACTTAAAGATTATTTGTTAGCACCAATGTGGACACTAAAAAAAGTAAGTGTAATTAACGATATTGATAAAAAAATGGTAGAGTTAAATCTCTACCAAGGTAAATATTACTCTGAAAGTCGATAATGACCGACAATTTCACCATAATGTTCTAAGACATCTTCTAAATAACTTTTTTGATAAGGGCTAGCATTGTGATAAATAAATGGTATACCTTTTTTATTACGATATTCACTGATAACAGCAACATGTCCACTAAAGATAATAATATCGCCAGGTTGCCAACTTTCAATATCATAAATATCAGTAGTTAAAGAAATGAAATTATTCCTAAAAAAGATTCGTAAGTTCTTCACTCTTCTAAAATCAATGTTAATATCTACTATTTCAATATCATATAGTTCTCTATTGGCCAAAACATGTTCATTAACTAACGCCATCAAATCATAACCAGCATTTAACATTCCAAAAGCAACTACATCAGTACAAACTCCATACTCATCATCTGGATAACCAGTGCCATAATATTTACTTTTATATTGTGGATTTGTAGCTAAATATTCTTTAACTGACTGTAGCATATCGCTTTGATCATCAACGCCATCACCATCTTTATCAACACTACTAACGAAAGTTTCTATTCCAAAATCTTCATTTGTATATTTACGATGAGGAATATAGTTGAAGACATAAAGAAATCTGACTATTACAATTAATAGACAAACAATAATTATTTTTAATAATATCACAAAATACTTTTTCATTTGTTTTAAATTTCCCCTTACCCTCCCTAGTAATTAGTCAATGCTCGGTAATAACAATAATTTATAAATGTTGCTCTTATACACAATCTGGGGATTACAATAACTGCTATACAGAAAGACTTACCCCCTTTGTCTGATTACCACTTGCGGAAATTCATTCTCAATCTCCAAGAGATCGCATTCCAACCAATTACATTAACATCAATAATTTACATTAGTTCAGCAAGCCAATTGATTTGCTGGATTTTATTATCTAACTCTCTTAACTGTTTAGATAAACTATCAACTCTCTTTTGAATTTCTTTTACTTCGATAGTTGGTCTAATTAATATTTCAGTTCTAGTTGCTCTATAGGTGTTTTCACTAGCACTTTCAACCAATTCTTTATAAGCATTGATTTTGATTGTTAAACAATCTCTTTTAGCCATCAATTGAGTTAAACTTGTATTTTCAAAAGTAGTATAACAATTAGTTAAATTGATTCTGAAAATCAACTGTTCTAATTGGTCAATACTACTATTAAGTTGATTTAATAGTTCGATAGGATCTTCGTTTGGCTGTAATCCATCTTGAACTAACGCATTGTTGTTAATTCTGTTTCTTAATTGAGCGATTTGACGATTTAAATCTGCTCTTAATTGTAAAGCTTCTGCTAATTTCATTTTCTTTCTCCTTTAATATTTAAAACACACTCCGTATTTTATTAACTTTCCATCGATATAAGCTAGATATCCCCAAGTATCTATAACTTGGAAAAATGTTTTATCCATATATTCAATATATTTATAACCAACAACCCAATGTAAACCATAAGGGCTAATTGTTTTATCAATTTTATTTAGATACATCAGCACTGGATAGCCATCCCTAATGCTCTTTTTGTACTTGTTAATATCATTGGTTTTATAAGGTAATAATTTACCCTTACTAATGTTACTATATTTACTGTTATAAAACCACTTAATTCCTCTAATAATATCTTTTCCAAAAGCTCCAGGCAAAGGCGGTTCAATATGTGGTTTTAATAAATGGATTAACCATTTGGCAAAATTTCCATCAATAAACTCATAAGGTTCATTAACAATTATTTGATTATCGATATTGTTATTTAAATAACTTAGGCATATAGCAGTACAAACACTACCACAAATGCCAAAGCCTAAATAGCCATAACCATATTCTGTTTTAGTTGAATTTATCCATTGTCTATTGGTATAAATACTGACCTTAGAGTTTTCTATTCCATATTCATTTAAGCCCAATAAAAAATCAGGTTTAGTCTTTATTACTTTGGCTTTAACTTTCTTCATTTTCATTTAACAACTGTTTTAATCCATTCCAACTCAGTGTTGCACAACTAATACGATTTACTTGTCTTCCAACACTTTCAAACACAACAGCTTCTTTCAATATATTTTCGCCGTATTCCTTTTGATTAATCATATTAAAATAATTTTCAATAATTTCCTTAGCTTGTTTAATACTGCAACCTTTAATTAATTCCGTCATAATTGAAGTTGAAGCAGTAGCAATCACACAAGCGTTACCTTCAAATCTAATATCTTCAATAATATCATTATTGATTAAGACTTGAAGTTTGATATCATCTTGGCAACTTTGTGAATAGACATGTATTTGTCTGTAAGAATTATCATCAATCAACTGAAAATTTCTTGGACTTTCATAATGGTCCATCATTATTTCTCTTTTTAATATCGGATTATCTTTAATAGAGTTCATCTGTTCTCCTTTTTATAAAATCACATCAACACAATTTTCTAAAGTTGTTGTTTTTAATACTTCAATTAGCTTATCGACTTCTTCTTTAGTGTTATAAAAATATAAAGCACATCTTACCGTTGAATCAACGGCTAAATACTGCCACAAGTTTTTGGCGCAATGATTCCCGCTTCTTAAACATAAACCATGTTTAGATAAGTAAGATGCTACATCTTGACCAAAGATGATTTTTCCTTTATCTAAAACATTAAAACTAATAATGCCTATATCAGCTTCTGGGTTATAAACAATAACATTATCCAACTTCTTTAATTCACTAATCGTGTAGTCTTTTAATTGTTTTTCGTAGTTAGCAATATTATCCATACCTATTTCTTTCAAATACTTTATTGCTGCTTTTAAACCTAATACTGCCTCAATATTTGAGGTGCCAGCTTCAAACTTATATGGAACTGCTTTTAGTTTTACATTAAAGTCAGTATCAAAATGTAAGTTCATACCTCCACCTAACATTAATGGCATCATTTTTTCTAAAAGATGATACTTTCCATACATTACCCCTACTGCTGTTGGCCCACACATCTTATGAGCGCTAAAAACTAAGAAATCACAATCTAAATCTTTTACATCAGTTTTGATATGAGGGACTGATTGAGCACCATCAACTACTAAAACAGCATTGAATTTGTGAACTTCTCTAGCAATTGCTTTTACATCACTGATACAACCTAAAACATTAGATACCTGAGCAATTGATACAATCTTAACATTTTCATTTAACATTTTTCTAACATTTTCAACTGTTATTTTACCTGTTTTATCTAATGGAATAAACTTAACTTTCGCTTTTGTAATAGCAGCTAATTGATACCAAGGCAAAGTATTTGAAGCATGTTCTGCTACCGTAATTAGGATTTCATCATTTTCTTTTAGATTATTTAATCCATAACCATAAGCAATCTGATTTAAAGAGTGGGTGGTTCCGTAGGTAAAAACTACTTCTTTACTTTGACAATTAATAAAATCAGCTACCACTTCTCTAGTTTTTTCATAAGCTTGATCAACCAGATATGCTAGCTTATAATCACCTCGATTAATGTTACTGGTAATATTTTGATAATAGTTAGTTACTGCCTCAATCACACTATTAGGTTTTAAGGTAGTAGCTCCATTATCTAAGTAAATTAAGGGTTTTCCTTCATTTGTTTTTCCCTGTAACATTGGAAAATCTTGACGGATTTTATCTACATTAAACATAATGCTTTCACCTTCTTTAAATTTCTTCCTTCAAAATATTATATCATAATATATTTATATCGTTAACAAACTGCACATTGAATAAAATTTACAAATAGCATATAATTAGTAGGTCACAATTGGAGGTTTATATGAAAGAATTTCTTAAACAGAACTGGTTTGTAGCTGTAATTGCATTATTCTTCATTGGAATATCTATCTATTATGCCTACGACCAAAATAAAGATAACTTACCTAGTAAAGTTGTTGATGGTAAAGATGTAGTATTCTCAGTTGATGATACTAACGTTACTGCTGATGAACTTTATGATGAGTTATATAAAACCCACGGCAAATCAGAATTATTCTTAAAATTCTATATGGGTGTAATTGATGCCAATGTTGAAGAAACAACAGAACTAAAAAATCAAATTGATAGTGCTATTTCTCAAACAGTTAGTTACTACACCAACCGTTATGGTTATGGTCTTGAATACCTAAATCAATTAGCTAAATACTATTATGGCTACCCTGATTTTCCAAGTTATGTGGAATATCAAATAAAAGCTGAAAAATTATATTCAATTTATATTAAAGAACATGCTCAAGAATATGTTACTGAAGAATTTATTGCTAAGCACAACCCTAGAGTCATTAGTTATTGTTTAATTAAACTTGACGATCCAAAAAAACCAACCGCTGAAGAAACTTCAAGATTAGATGCTGCAAAGCAAGCTTGGGCCAATGAATACAATGTGGAAAATTTTGCTGAGTTTGCGATGAAATATTCAGAAGATGCTTCTACTGCTAGTGGTGGTGGAGTACTGGGTTATGTTGATGATAAATCATCACTTGTTGATGCTTTCTTAAAGGTAGCTTTAAGTTTAGAAGAAGGTCAGGTATCTGATTGGGTTTTTGATGAAAACTATGGTTACTTTTTAATTAAGTGTGATTCAAAAAATTATGAAGATTATGCTGCTGACCCTAACTTCTTATCAACTGTTTTAACAGATAATCCTAATCTAGCAAATGAAATTATTTGGAAATATGCCCAAAGTGCTAATATTACCTTTGTTGATGATTCAGTTAAAGAATACATCATGCAACAATTAAATGTTGACAAGGATGGTGAATAATTATGAAAAAGATTAAATTACTTACTATTACATTATTAACTGCTCTACTACTTGTAGGTTGTGGTAATAAAACAGCTAAAATTTCTAATGGTAATGATATCTTAATTCAATTTGGAAACACTAAAATTACCAAAGCTGATTTATATTCTAGTATGTTAGAGGCAGATAGTGGCTATACAGTCATAAATATTGCCAATAAAATAATTGTTAATGCTGAAATTGAAACAACTGATGAACTATTAGCTGAAGCACAAGATCAAATTGCTGCTTATAAAGCATCATTAACTGAAGACTGGCAAACTGCTTTAGAAAAATTAGGTTTTGAAACCGAAGAACAATTATTAGAACAAATCTTATCATCTATTAAAGGCAAAAAATTAATAACAAAATATATTGATGAAAACTTTGAGGCACTAACTCAAGAATATGCTCCTTTAATAGCTAGAATGATTTATATCAAATATGAAGATAATGATATTGAAAAAGCTAAAGTAAATGCTGACTTGGCAATTGGAGAAATTAAAGCTGGAGTTGATTTTAAAGTTGTAGCTGATAAATATTCTTCAGCCATCACTTTAGCAAGTGAAAACATCTATACTAGATATTCAGAAGTTGATTATAATGTCTTACAATACTTGTTAGCGGTAATGGAACCAACTTTATCATCACCTATTGAAAACAGTACTTCTAGTGGCATCTATATTGTTCAAGTAACAAAAACAAATGTTGAACAAGTTAAGGAAGCATTTATCTCTTCTTTAAACGAAAGTGATGAATTTATTAATAAAGTAAATAACCATTACTTTACCAAACATGGTTTCACAATTTATGATGTAAAAACATTTGAGTTTATCAAAGATGGTTATCCTACTTATTTACCAAAGGAAAAATAAAAGTTAGTTTAAAAGCTAACTTTTTTATTGTATTAAACACTTTCAACAATATTTTCTTCTAATACTTTGTCTTCTTTCAAATATTTATTTTTAATTATTAAGTAAACAATTAAATATATTAGTGAAGTAGCTGCCCAACTTAGTGGATAGGTGAAAACAATTGCTTTAATATTGCCAGTTTTAGAAGCATACAATATTATCCAACTAAATCTTACAATTACTACTCCAAAAAAAGTAGCAATTGTTGAATAAAATGATTTTCCTAAACCATTAATAAAGGCAAAGTAGGTTTCTACAATCACATAAAATATCAGCATTGGTTGAATAAACCTGATTATTGAAATTGCTTGGGATGCTACTGCTGGATCATGAGTAAACATTGAAACTAACTGATTAACAAATAATAAAACTATCGTGGTTAAAGATATCGTAATAGTAGAACATACTAGTAAACCAGCAGGAATACTCTTTTTAACTCTGTCAATTTTATTAGCTCCATAGTTTTGAGCAACGACATTAGTTAGGGACACTCCAAAGGATGCCATCACAATCCAAAATAAATTCTCAATTTTATTGTTTATGACAAAACCAGCGACAGCTGTTGAACCTAAAGAATTAATAGCTGATTGTATTGTAGCAATAGTTAGTTGATATAAAAATGAAGTTATTGAAGCTGGAATGCCAATTAGCATAACTCTTTTAAAAATCGAAACTTCAAATTTACTATTGCTAGCGAAAACTTCATAATCAATATGAATCATCCTTAATAAAATTATTGCCATTAAACTTTGGGTTGTAATATATGATAGTGCTACTCCCAAAACTCCCAACTTTAAAACTACAATGTAAACAAAATCAAATAAAATGTAAATCAAATATAAAACTATTAATAAGATAGTTGGTCTTTGGCTTTCTCCTAATCCCCTTAACATGTTTATTATCATTAAAACTATCATATTAGAAACAAAACCAAAACAATAAACTTTCAAATAATTGGTTGAAATTTCTAAAATATCAGTTGGAACTTTTAATAAAACTAAAAAATTATGACAGTTAAAATAATATAAAATATTAAAAAATAACGCGATAACAAAAACAATTATCAATGATGTTTTAAAGTTATTTCTACATTCGTTTCTTTTACCACTTCCAACATCTTGTGATAAAACAACCATTGATGCCGTAACTACTCCATTGGAAACATTAACAAACATATTAATTAAGTTAGTAGTTGAACCGCCAACAGCTGCTAAAGCTTCTGAACCTAAAACTTTACCAACCATAATGCCATTTAAAATTGTATAAACTTGTTGAAATAACCCACAAATCAAAATAGGGTAAAGAATAAACAAAATATTTTTTACAATCGATCCTTTAGTTGCATCAATAAATCTTCTATTCATAACTTCTCCCTCTTTTTAACAATATTCATATTATAGTACTATTGTTGGAAAGTATCTAGAGTTTAATAAAATAAAAACTAATGTCAAACATCAGTCATCTTAAAGTGGTGCCCGAGGACGGACTCGAACCGTCAAGGTATTGCTACCGGTGGATTTTGAGTCCACTGCGTCTACCAATTCCACCACTCGGGCAATTGCTTACTTATATTAGCATAAATCATAGAAAATGTATATTACTAAATATGAAAAATATCACCATCTTTTCCGATAATTAAATTATCAATATTTTTCTTTTCTAACTTTTCTCTAGTATATAACGACATATGAGTAACAGCTATTTTCCCTTTTTTTGCTAACTGTTCAATTGTTTCTGGTCCCATATGCTCTTCGCTATTGTATGGAAAACTACACTCCAGTACTGATACATCACAACTATCAACTAAATAATCAATGGTCTGACAATAACAACTATCTCCTGAAAAGCCAATGCTTTTACCATTTTTTTCAATAATATACCCATAACTTGGTTTTGTTTTGCCATGTTCTACTAAAATCGATTTGATAAGATAACCATCAATTTCTTCTTCTAAGTTATCAAATTCAACAATTGAAGTATTACCATCAGAAAATATCTTTTCAACATCTTCTAAATCTGCATATCCTATTTCAAATAAAGTATTAACAACTTTTTTTAAGTTTTTTGGTCCATATATTTTTAAATTATTTGTTATTTGATTAAAACTTCTTAAAAGAACTATATAAGGCAAATCAAAAAAATGATCAGCATGTAAATGAGTAATTAATATTATATCAATATTAAAAATATTAACCTGTTGCTTCAGCAACTCTTTAATTACCCCAGTACCACAATCAATCAAAATGTGATCATTTATCAAGGAACTAGCACTTGTTTGTGGGGCTGTAATTGAGCCTGTCCCAATTAATTGAAGTTTCATATTTCTATCCTTTCATGATTTAATTAAACTTTTCATATACAATATCCAATCATTTAAACTTTCAATATTGAAGTTTATTAATGCTTTTTTATACAAACCGTATGCTTCAGGATGATTTTCCTTCATCCATTTCAACGCCTTTTTAGGACCAAAATATGGATGTTCAACTATATCACAGAAGATTTCTAAACTTTCAACCAGAAGTAAATGGAAGCGAAATGCACCTTCCTCATCTTCTCTTTTGGATCTTTCAAGCATCTTTAAACACCAAGAAACACTATTGTTAATACCTTCTTTTTTTTGTAATTGTTTATTTTGAAGATAATCGATAACTTTATTTTTAAGATTTAGTCCCTTATTTTTGGTATCTAAAACAACTATTCCATCATATATTTGAATGAATTCATTATAATCATATTCGCCTTCAAAGTAATTTTCAGGATAAATAAAAACATCCAATTGAATATCACCTACCAAAGATGTGTCATGAAATATTTTATGACTTTTAGAAATAACTAAAGCATCAAAATCACTACTTAAATTATTGCTTCCAGTAGCAAAAGAACCATATACAATGATAACAATAGGCTGATATTTATTCTTAATATATTCAATAATCTTATCCATTAAGTTTGTTCCTTTAACTAAATTTTATTTTTTAACTTTTTACCACCATAAAGACATCTACCAATTGTAAAAATAAACAACTGAAAGATTTTTAATTGCTGTTTTAATAACAACAATTAAAAACCTATAAATAGTATCACAAAAATATATTTCTTATTTTACACAATTTCATCTAAATACTAACTTAATTAATCCCCTTTATAATTAGCAAGCCATTGATCATCAGTTTCAATAACTCTTTTTTCTTTTCCTTTATAAGCCATTAGTTTAGCTTCATTGTTTTCATCTAAGACTACAAATGGAAAATCTTCCAATGTTGAACAGCCACCATAATTACCGTCTTTGTCTAATGCAATTAAAGAAATTTCATCAGGTTTGTTATTTACTCTTTCTAAATAGGTGAATAATGCTCTTTCACAAGCCTTTTGAGCATCTAAACCTTGTTTCATGTAATTAACTACTGAGATAGATAAACATCCCCTCATAATGTCCTCACCAACACCTGTAGCCGCTGCCCCACCTATTTGACTATCACAATAAAAACCAGAGCCTATAATTGGAGAGTCTCCAACTCTTCCTGGATGTTTCATAAATAAACCACTAGTACTAACTCCTACAGCCATTGACCCATTTAAGTCTTTACCAATGACACAAACTGTATCATGGCTTTCTTCTTTTACTTTATTTAGATATTTTTCTTGAGCTTTTTTTGTTAGCATTTTTCTAGTTTTAAAACCATTTTCTTTAGCATATTTTTCGGCCCCTTTTCCAGTTAAATAATTGTTAGTTCTATCTTTGATTAAAGAAGAGGCAACCAGTATTGGATTTTTAATGTTTCTTACAGCACTAATAGCTCCAAAAGCTAAACTATCACCGTCCATATATCCAGCATCAAGTTCTACTACTCCTTCCCTATTTGGTAGTCCACCAAACCCCACACTATGAAAATCAGGATTATTCTCAACATCCGTAATTACTGTTTCAATTATTTCTTGTAAAGAATACTTTTTCTTTAGCATTCTTTTGACCTCACCCATTTTGTGATAGGACATTTTCCAGGTTGAAATTAATTTATATCCCATAAAACCATTTTCTCTTTTCTATCTTTTTTATACTTTTTAATCACTTTGCATTTCTTAAATAGTAAAATACATTGCCTATTTTTCCATCTAATCTATTACATTCGGGATCGTTAATATCACACTCTGCTGCAGCATACATTTGTTCATCGGTAAAACCAAATGGTATTTTTTGGCGAGCATCAGTTCCAGCTACAATATTTTCAGCACACTCTAATACTTCTTTGGCAAAACCTTTCTGCCACCACAAACCGTGGTGTAACCTCATAATGCGATCATATTTATCATCAAAAGTTTGCAGATGCTTTAATGATTTAACTAAATCTGAAGCAGTAGAAGTTGACCACAAACCTGATTTTCTTCCTACAGCATCACCATAAATCATTATTCTATCTTCAATCATCAAAAACATTGAGCAACCAGGAGTATGGCCAGCTACTTCAACTATTTGTAAAGTTGTACCACCTAAATCAATAATGTCTCCATCTTTATATGGAATAAGTTCACCTTCAAATTTTGGCGCTAACTCTTCAATAGTTGCATCAGGATAACCTCTTTCCAGTAACTTAGGTAGTCTCTCTTCTTTTTCTTTAGATATAAAACTTTCAAAGTCTTTAGCATTTAGATAAGCTTTATTCCACCATCCTACCCCATCAATATGATCAGGATGAGAGTGAGTTAACCACACCTCATAAGGTTTATCAGTTAATTTATCGACATATTCTTTTAAATTACCAACACCATTTCCAGTATCTAATAAAATTGCTCTATCGTTGCCTTCAATAAGAAGCATATATACTTCATTATCAATAATTTGTATAACATTATCTAAAACTCTTTCATGAGTAAATCTTCCCATTTTATCTACTCTCCATTATTTTATTTTTCTATAATCTCAACAACTTCACCAATATACATTCTATGTGGTAATTCTTCAGTATAGTATCTGTCAACAACAGCACTAGGCATCTGATTAATATCCATATCCTGGTAATAAATCTTTTTTAACACGATTGTACAATTTGCCTCTGCAAAAGTCATTGAACCATTTACTTCAACTGGAGTTAAAGAAGTCAGGGCAACTTTATCAATATCTTTCCCTGATTTTGTTCCTAAAATAGACATATCTTTTTTATATTTTTCATCATAGAAACTAACAGTAAAATAATCATTTTCATTTAAGAAATTGTAGGTATATCTACAAGGCTTAATATAAATTGTCACAATAGGTCTTGACCAAACAGTTCCCATTGAACCCCAAGCAACAGTCATGGTATTAAAATTGTCCTTATTACCAGCAGTTATCAGTGCCCAATGCTGATAGAATTTTTCAAATGGATTAATTAATTCTTTCATAAAAACTCCTTTCTTTTTATTTAATATATTTTCTTTCTTTTATAAAAATATAATCAAGCACAAAAAAACATTAGAAGATAAATTAAAATCATTTTCAGTGAGAAATCAACTAATCTATATTTAATGTCTTAATAGGCACATACATATAGTCTTTTCCTGTTTTTGGACAAGTGAAATCATGAATTGCTCCAACTATGTTAATGTTGCTAAAAGTTAAATAATCCAATACATTTGAAAGAGCATCTTCAGCATCTGTCAAAAAAACTAGATATTCATAACCAGGAATAACCCATTTTGTCCAACCAACTGGTGGTTGCACGTTTTCGTCACATTCCACACCTACTAGATAATAGCCTTGAGTAAAGTTCTTTTCCCATGGTTTAAAGCTACGTGAAAAATCACTTGCTACTCCCCAAAACCCTAATAGATTTCCTTTTTCATCTTTTTTAGCTAAATGTTCTATCTCTGAAAAGTGATCACTAAATTCATTCCAAAGATTTAAAATAAAGCGATTTCCTTCTAAAGTTGAACCTTCTTTGCCTATTACAACAAAAGATTCTTTTTTACATTTTTCTAACTTCATATTTTCCCTTTCATTTATTTATACAACATATTTCTATTTATATTATAGCTTATTATTAATAATCAAAAAAGAAAAAGATAAGCAATCACCTATCTATAGTTTACCTTTTAAGACAACTAAAAAATATTTTATTACCTTTCGTTATTCCTTCTAAGGTAAAATCTGTTGAATTTTTAACTTCAAATCCTTGTTTTTCTAACATCGCTTTAACAATAATTGGATCAAAAACAAATTGTTGATGATGTTCTTTTAACAGCATTTTTTCACCATCTTGAAAAATAAACGAATAGTATAAATTCTGGTCATTAGAATAAATACACCACTGATAACTTACATCTTCAATATAGCCTTCTTCAATAGATTCCTGTTTAAATTCTTGCAGTGTATCTAAAGAATGAATATCAAACATAAAGACACCGCTTACTTTTAAGGCTTTATAAACCTTTTCAATAACTTTTTCTAATTCTTTATAAGATTGTAAGTAATTAAGACTGTCACAATAACAAGTTACTGCATCATATTCTTCAATTTCACTTAAATCTAACATATTTAAAACTTGCCAGTTAACAAGTTTGCTTCCTTGTTTGTTTTTTGCCACTTCAATCATCTCACTAGATAAATCACTAGCATCAACTACAAATCCCTCTTTAGCTAAGCCAATAGCAAAATCTCCAGAACCACAGCCAAAATCTAGAACTTTTCCCTTTTTAACATATCTTTTTGTATATTCAACCCAATCTTTGGTTGCTTCTTTATCACTTACCAACGCATCATAATAACTAGCTAAAGTTGTATAATTCATCTTATTTTCCTAATAAAACCTCTTGCCACAATTTTTCTTTAAAACCAACCAAAACAAAATCATCACCAACTACAATTGGACGCTTAACCAACATGCCGTTAGTAGATAATAATTTTAACTGTTCATCTTCGCTCATTGTTGGTAGTTTTTCCTTCAACTGCAATTCTCGATACAAAATTCCTGAAGTATTAAAAAAACTTTTAAGTGGTAAACCACTTTTTTTATACCATTTCTTCAATTCATCGTAAGTAGGATTGTTTTCTACCATATGACGTGCTTGATATTTTACTTTATAATCATTTAACCACTTTTTGGCTTTATTAGATGTTGAACATCTTGGATATTCCATAAATAACATACTCTTTACCTCCTTAAACATCATTTGTCTTTTACTTTTTTAATTATTGTTATCAACGATAACCTTTTCCAACTTTAATAGTTCAATCTTATTGTCTATTCCTCCACCATAACCAGTAATAGATCCATCTGATCCTATTACTCTATGACAAGGTATGATTATACTTATTGGGTTATGGCCAACTGCCCCACCTACCGCTTGAGCTGACATTTTACTTTTATTATGTTTTAGTGCTATTTCTTTAGCAATCTTACCATAAGAAACTGTTTCTCCATAAGGTATCTTTAACAATATTTCTAAAACTTCTTTTCTAAATGGTGTTAATTCACCAATTTTATAATCGATATTAAAATTAGGAATTTCTCCTTTAAAATAAATATCTAACCATCTTTTTGTTTCTTTAAAAATAATTAAATCTTTTTTATTAGATTCTTTTTCCAATTTATTTAACATTTTATATCCCACAAAGTAAAGTCCAGTTAAATACTTTCCATCACTGAACATCACAATATCTGAAAAATTTCCTTTTGTCTTATAATAACTTTTATATTCCATTAATTTCCTCTTTAAACATTAATATTAATTGTTAAATTAAATACTCTAACAAAATTATTTAATTTTAAAAATGCTACTATCAAAAGATATCGTCTAAAAAAACGATTGCTTATTAAAAATCTCTTCAATGTTAATGGTGATTGTTTCTAATGATTTTTAATTACTTCAGTTGCTGCTTCTAACATTTCTATTGCGATGTTGAAATTATCAGTCAATAAATTAAAAACAGCATCCTGTGAAAGTACACCACATTTTAAATCTTCTGGAAATTCGCCATTTTCAAAGCTTTCATAATCAAGTTCATACTGTTGACTTAAATAATAGTTCACCAATTTATCAAATTGCTTTTGATTTTCCACAAAATCTTCTAGAGCTTCTTTTAGTTTGCTTATTTTAAGATTATGTTTGTCAAGAATTTCTTCCATTGCGGTAATTTTTTCAATACGTTTATTAATACTCATTTTGTTCCTCCAATAATATTTGTATAAAACAAATTGTCTTTATAAAAAGCACTTCTTTTCATGTATAATTGTAGCTTATTTGTTTATAAAATGTAATGTATTAATCATACTTTCTACACCATTAAAAATTATTTTAATCTAAATTAATGGTTGTAGTTATAATTTGTGTAATTTTCTACTTTTTATTTGAGTATATTTGTTAATTTTAACTTTAAATTCCTATAATAACAAAAATATTTTCGAAATATGTGTAAAATATAAAATATTTTTCGTTTTTTGATTGATTATTTGTTTCTTTAGTAGTATTATACTGTTACCACTATTTAGAAGGGGGTTTTTTATGGCTAATAATAAAACCGCTCGGATAAGAATTAAACAATTATATAGAACTATGAGTCCTAAAGAAAAACTCGTTGCCGATTATATTTTAAAAGAAAATAATGATTTTTCTAGAAAGACAATTAGTGATATCAGTCGTGAACTAAATGTTGCTGATTCAACAATTTTCCAATTCACAAAAAAGTTAGGTTATGAAGGATTTAGAGATTTTAGAGTTGCGATAATTTCTGAGGAAAGCGATTCAAAATCTGAGGTTCATGAAAAAGTGCTAAAAGATGATGACTTAGCATCAGTTGTTAAAAAAGTTTTCGATTCCGCTAAACAAACTATTCTTGATACAAAGAAAATGATTGATATTAATGAATACAAAAAAAGCATTGATATACTTTCGCAATCAGAAAGACTATTCTTATTTGGGGTTGGTGGCTCTAACGCCATCGCAATGGATGCGTATCACAAATTTTTAAGATCTCCAATTTTTCCAATTTATTCTAGTGATTCACACATTCAGCTAATTAACGCTTCTTTAATCACTGAAAAGGATTGCGCTATTATTGTTTGTCATTCTGGTTTAACTATAGACATAATCCACATGGCAAAATTAATAAAAAATAATGGCGCGAAAATAATAACCGTCACTGGTTATCCAATTTCGCCTTTAGGTGAATTATCTGATGCAATTCTTACGACTTATTCAGAAGAAACTAACTATAATTCTGAGTCTTTAGCTTCTAGAATATCACAGTTGACTATTATTGATTCATTGTTTGTGACACTATCATTTAAAAATGAAGAGAAATCTTTAGATTCTTTGAAGAAATTTAGAAAAGCAATTTCAAGCACAAAACTAAAGATTTAACATAATTTAATTCATTTTTCAAATCATCCATATGTAAAAGTAGGATTTATCTAAAAATCCTACTTTTTTAATAATGAACACTCATTATTTTAACTATTTATCATTTCCATAAGTATATGCTACATTTCTTAATAGATTTTCATCTACTGGATAAGGACAATAACTTAATTTACTTTTATTCTCTTTTAATTCTTTTAATGCTACATCCAATATCGAATCATCTAAAACTACTAAATCACAAACTTTAGTTAAGTAATCTTTTAACTGTTTTAAATTATCAAACTTTAATATATCCAGTATCTCTCTAACATCTTTTTGATTGGCATACTTTAAATAACCATATATAAAGTAGCCAACTGCTTTACCGTGCGGAATACCTAAGTTATAAGTTAAGGCATAACTAAAACCGTGTGGAAGTGATGTTCCACAATGAGCTATAGCCATACCTCCATAAACAGATGCCAACATTAAATTCTTATAGTCTTCTTTATTTAAGTTTTCTGGATTTAATAAGTTTTCCTTATTTAACTGCCAGACTCTTAATCCTTCTAGAGCAATCATATTAGAGAATTTAGTAGCTCTTGAAGAAATGTAACTTTCAATTAAGTGGGCTAAAGCATCAACAGCGCTATTAGCTAGCACATGTTTTGGTAAACTATATAAATACTTACTATCTACTAAAGCTAATTTTGGATAAATACGATAACTTATAGACTGTTTAAGTTTTTCTTTTTCATTTGTAATAACAGCTGCTCCTGTTACTTCGCTTCCTGTTCCACAGGTTGTAGGAATAGCTACAACTGGCAAGCTTTCATTATCTACATCTTTATCAAACAGTTTAGATACATCATCAAAACGATGATATAGCATAACTGCTACAGCTTTACTTGCGTCCATTGGACTTCCTCCACCAAGTCCAATTACAAACTTAATGTTTTTATCTTTATGTTTTAAGTATGCTCTTTCAATTGTTTTTAAAGAAGGATTCTCTTCCACTTCATCAAAAATGTAATAAACAAGGTCATTGCTTTTTAAAACTTCAGTTAAATCATCTAAAGACCCACTAACTTTACTTGAAGTTTTACTTGTTACAATTAAACAAGCATCACCAAAACTTGCTAAGTCTTTTTGATGATTTTTTATGCAAGCATCTTCAAAATATACTAGTGTCGGAATATTAAAAAACATAACTAATCTCCCTTCTTTCTTCTTTAATAATTAATAGTTAAATTTTATTAAAACTATCTAACTTTTTTAAATAATTTAGCCGCAAAAAAATCCATCCCTACCATTTCAACATAGAAATTTAATGCTTTCTTATAATCTTTAGTGGCTGAAATTAACTGAATTACATCAACTTTATCTTTAACATTATCCTCAATATATTGGAATAACTTTGAACCTATTAACTGATTTCTATAAGTTGGTAGAATATAAAACTCTTCAATATCATATACAATAGAATTTTCCTTTATCGTTGGTGCTGCTTCGCTTTCTTTATATGTTTTAGCTAAAGCATAACCAATAATTGAACTGTTATTGTAAGCAACATAAATATCCTTCTCCAAAAAGTCCATAACAGTATTTTCTACTAGTCCATTAGTAATTCTTTCTTTTGCCCAAACAAAAGATAATGGAATTAATTTTTCAACTAAATCATTAGAAAATTCTTCTTTTTTTATAGTCAAATTTACAATATTACGATAATAGATTCTTGCTTCAGTATTGTAAATAGTAATTCTATTTTCTAAATAGTTGAAACCAAAGTTTTCATAAAAACATTTATGCTCTGTAGCAATATAAACCTTTTTATATCCTTTTTCTTTTACTAACTCACAAGCTTTTTCTATTAGTAACCCCGAATATCTATGACCTCGATACTTTTCATAGGTATAAACAAAACCAATCCAAGGATTTAAAGTATCATCATCAATAATGTATTTTTCAGACAATGTTAAAAAGGAAACAATATTATCATTTTTATCTAACAATAATAGTAACCTACTTTCATCTCCAAGTTTTTGATAGAAACTATCTGTTTCAAGTAGTTTTACTAAAATTTCGCTAAAAGTCCATTTACAATTTTTCAACTGTTTTAAGGCACTTTCTTTTATGTCGCTATTATAATAATCAACAATTCTCATACAAACAATCACCTCAATTTCTTTATTTATCACCAAATAAATGGTATTAGTCGATATTTTACTTTTTCTTTGTACTCTTTATATCCTTTTAAGTCTTTCTCTAAAACTTCTTCCTCATTTTTGATTCTGATAACTATCGCCAAAGGATAAATTAACATTATCATAAAACCAATATAACTTCCTAAAACTAGTGGTATAGCTAAAAACATCAATAATGTTGCCAAATACATTGGATGGCGAATAATACCATATAAACCTGTATCAATTACCTTTTGATTTTCTTGAACTTCAACTACTCTTGATAGATAAGCATTTTCTTGCATTACCTTCATGTACATAAAATAGCCAAAAAGTAAACTGAAACTAGAAATAGTCAACACTATAATATTTACCTTAGTTAAAGAAAAGCGATAATCTAAACCTGAAACAACAAATGAAGCAACAAAAACTAAACCACTTAATCCAACTGCTAGTTTTTGTTTTCCTTCTGTTTCTTTGCTCTTTAATCTCTTCTTTAAAAGTTCTGGCTCTTTAAAGTATAAATATAAACCAAAGAAAACCATTGGTATAAAAAGCAAGGCAATGAAAAGCCAGCCATTATAATATTTAATTGTTCCAGCAGGAATAAACAATAATAGCATTACTATTAATAAACCCGAAACAAATTTTATTAAGGCTTCAACAAAAAGTTTCATTTCTTCACCTTCTTCCATATAATTTTACCACAATAATAAAAAGAAAAAGATGTAATTATTATAAATACACCTTTTTCCTAAGATTATGCAATACGAATTGCCTGAAAGGAGTTTTTCAAATGACAATTAAACTTGTACATCTATCACTATTTTGATTATAACATATTTTACTATCATTTTTAGCTAAAAAAACTTAACTTTTAAATTTTTTATATCTGTTTTCAACACAAACTTTCTTTAAAAACTCTTTAAAAGTTTTTCAATAATAAGTGAAATTAACCTTCTTAATAAACCTTTGAACTATTACTTTAAAATGTATCTAATTATATCTATTCACTTTCAAACAAAAATTAATTATTTTGATAAAATTGAGCAATATAAGCCAGCTCTTCTTCATATTTACTCATAAACTTGTAAAGAGCACAATAATCTTCATTAAAATAAGCTTGATTCATTCTCTTACACTGACCATTACAAATCCCTTTAAATTTGCAACTTTTGCACAGTGAACACATTCTTTTTTCTTCTTTTAAAAACATTTTTAATCTGTCTGACTTTAATAAATCAGTTATTGAATCTTTTTCAAAATTGCCAACACAATACTGATCTAAACAATAAAAATCACATGGATAAACATTGCCACTGGCCTCAGTAACAAATTGCATAGCACAAAATCCTAAAGAACCACATTGAAATGGCATTTTACCCATAAATAAAGTTATTAAATTATCAAAATAGTTAAAACTTATATATTCTCCTTTTTTCAGTTTTTCAAACCATAGAGGAAATAACTTATCATAAAACTTATAAAAGTTTTCTGGTTTTAAACTATACTGGCTTTCACTATCAAAATCTTCTAAACACGGTATTAACTGAATTACTTTCAAATCATTTTTTAAATAAAATTCAAACAGTTCTTCAGCTTTTTTAGAAAGCTGGTTGGTTAAAACAGTTAAAATATTAAGATCTACTTTATATTTCTTTAATAGCTCTAGCGATTTAAAGACTCTATCAAAAGTTCCCTTAAGATTATTATCAACTCTAACACTATCATGATTTTCTTTAAACCCATCTAAAGAAACACCCACTAAAAAATTATTGTCTTTAAATAATTTGGCCCACTTTTTATCTATTAGATAGCCATTGGTTTGAATTGCATAATTTATAATATGATATTCTTTTCTTCTACTATTAACATATTCAATAAACTTTTCAAAATAACTTATTCCAGCAACTGTTGGTTCACCACCTTGAAAAGAAAAGGTGATAGTAGTTTCTTCATCAAAATAATCAAATACTCTATCGATAATTTTTTTCATTGTATCATCGCTCATTATGCCATAATCTTTAATGTTACGATGACTAACCACATCATAGTAAAAACAATATTTACAATGTAAATTACATTTGCTACTGGCTGGTTTAATTAAAATGTTAAAGTATTTCATTTTTTTATCCTATCTGTTTATTAGTATAGCATTTACTTGTTATATTTAACTAAAAAAGCTGTCTAGCAGCTTTAAATTTTATAATTAATATATTTCAATAATTTTTCATTTAAAAAATTAAGTCTATCAAAATCTATTTGTTGGTCTTTAATGGTTCTTGTATCACTAACTTCAATTCTGTTTTTATTTATTGCTCCTGAAGTTAACATCATCCCTTTTTCAAAGTATTTAAGTGGACTGTTTTCTGTTTCTTCCTTATTTAATAAAATTACTTCATCTGTAAGAATATCTTTATAATTATTTACCATATTAGAATTAGCTTCACTTGTTACTAAGAAAAGTTTTTCACTACCAACACCTAAGCAATCTAAAAGTAGTACTTCTCTATTTTTGAGATATTTTTGAACTTGTTGGTAACCTAAATTCATCATTGCTGTTTGATCGACAAATATGTATGCTACATCAATATAACTTTTATATGAATTTTCAATCATTAAGGCAATCGATTGACTGTTTCGGTTATAGTTGTTTTTGTTATCATGATTTTTAATTAATCCAAAAGCAATAATAGCTAAGATAAAATCTAAGACAATTAATAAAACCTTAATGGCAAGTTTGTAACTGTTATAATTTCTATTAATTAATAATAAAATTAAAACCATAAATA
The DNA here is from genome assembly GCA_012800355.1 of Erysipelotrichia bacterium. Taxonomy (GTDB): domain Bacteria; phylum Bacillota_I; class Bacilli_A; order Erysipelotrichales; family Erysipelotrichaceae; genus UBA1783. The sequence goes on from JAAZJL010000078.1 coordinate 24,203, forward strand.
GACTTAAAACAATGTAAATAGTTGTATTTAAGATTTCACTGGCAAAATTACTTTTAGAATCAGTTGGATGATATTTGTAAAATGGAAGCAACATTTTACTACCAGTATCAAGTGGAGTAATAACTACTTTTTTAGCCCTTTTTAAATCACCAACAACAAAATGAAAAGACTCATTAATTTTTTGCTTTAAATATATAATGTCAGTTTTTATTTTTTTATTATTATAGATATTTCTAAAGTAGTTAATAAATTTGATTTTATTTTTTCTACTTCTTCTATTACCTAAAAAAACTGCCACATCGACAAATGTATCTTTCACAACTTCACCCCACAATATAAAGAGGATAGATACTTAGTCTATCCTATAAATTTTTAATTAATTCTATAAAGTCAACATCTGGATCATTAGGTACCATCTTAGCATTAAACTTAACACCTTTGCTGTGTAATTCTCTAAAGATTTCAGCTTCCTTGACGGTCACACAAACACCTTTTTTAACTTCAGTAGCACCTTCTTTTCCGCCCATATTACCAACATTAACTTCTTCAATTTTATAACCCAAATCAAAGAACTCTTTTAAATTAGCTGGATTTTTAAATAAGATGAAAACACTTTCTTTAGGATAAGGATTTTCTGCTAATCTTTCAATGGCTCTTTTTGGCGAGAAAATTGAAAGTTTTACTCCCTGTGGGCATCCCAGCCTTAATAATTTCTTTTGCATTTCATTTTCTGATGATTCCTGATCAATAATGATAATTCTTGTCGGTTTTAAAAAGTGATTCCAAACAGTTGCAACCTGACCATGAATAAGTCTTTCTTCAATTCTAATATTTAGTATTTTCATATTACATCCTTTCTAAATCCATCTTCCCCTTGGATCATAATCATCTGGGTTTTTACTTGATGCCTGCAGACAATGTTTTTTATTTACCTTGTAATGAGGCTTAAACTCTATTTCTCCCTTTAGAAGTGGATCATCTGTCTTTTCCATTTGTTTAAATAATTTGTTTCTTAAATCTTCAACAACTTCTTTTAAACTTGGATCATTAATTAAGTTATTGACTTCATTTGGATCATAGTAACAATCATATAAAGCCTCCGTTGGTTTTTCTAAATCAGCTAGACCATGTTTCAATAAGAAGTCTTTAGGTTTAGATTCATCAATATTTGATAAATTAATCTTTTTGTAAGTCTCATCATAATATCTGATATACTTATATCTTTTATTTCTTACACATCTAATTGGTTCATATGAAGTATGGAAGTTAACCTGAGCATAGATTTCTTCTCTATTTTCATAACTAGCATCTTCAAACATCTTTATAAACGATTTTCCTTCTAATCCTTCAGGTTTTTCTACCCCTATTAAATCACAAACTGTTGGGAAAATGTCAATATGTGATACTAAATTATCACAAACTTCTCCAGCTCCCACTGTTGGATGTTTAATAATCAAACCTACACCAATACCACTATCCTTTAAATTGCACTTATGATAAGGAAGGGCTAAACCATGGTCAGTAGTATACATAATTACCGTATTTTCTAATAGTCCCTTTTCTTTTAATTTATCTAATAATAGTTTAACATTTTTATCAGCATTTTGGGCTGAAGTTAAATATTGGGCTTGGTCATGTCTATTAGCTGGATTACTTTCACCTGGAAAAGCAGGTTTAACATATCTTTCATCAATATTATCTGCTACTTCAAGTGGATAAGGACGATGAGTAGAATGCATACCATAAGCAATCATAAATGGTTTACTTAAATCAGCACTATCTAACCATTGACAAACCTTTAAGGCATTTTCGTGATCCCATAAATGTAAGTCTTCTTTAATATATTGTTTACTACAAGTTGTCAGTATTGTCTGATAACCAATTTCGTGAAGTTTATTTTCTTCAATATCTAAATACCAACCAACTTCATGTTGAATACCACTTAAAACTGTTTGATAGCCTTGGCTCTTTAAATAGTAAGCTAAATGTTTTTTAGGATCATTTAAACTAAATCCTCTTTGTGCTAAGCCAAACATTCCATTTTGATGAGGATACAGCCCTGTTAACATTGCTGCTCTACTAGGAGAACAAGTTGGCCCACAACAGTAGGCATGGGTAAATAAAGTGCCTTCTTGAGCTAACTTTTTTAAGTTATCAGTTTCAACATTATAGCCATAAGGACTAATCATTTTTCCTGTATCATGGGTATTAATATAAACAAAATTATACATAAATTAATCTCCCTTCTCAATAAATATTGGGGTTGACCAAACTGCTCCACCATTTTTCTGCCAACCTCTAATTCTAACTAATGAACAGTCAGTAGTATCAATTTCTTTTTCAATTTTTCTAGTATAACCAATTTCTGGAACTGCTTGACCAATTTTAATTTTATAAGCGTTATGCCACCAAGAATCTGAACGATAATACTCTTCAAAATCATATCTATCCTTTAACAAATCCATAGCATCATCTAATAAAGGAATAACTCTAGAACTATAGAGCAAATCACTAATTGATACTTCAAATTCTATTCCATTAATTTCAAAGGTTATATATGAATCAACATCATCTTCAATTTCAAAAATAAATCCTTCTGTAGTAATAGCACTTGGTCCCATCCATTTACCAGAAGCTGTTGTTTTATAAGAAGTGATTTCAAAATCACAACTATTATCAGTAACATTTTCTAACTTTTGATTAAAGTTACTCCAACATTTTTCAATTGATAATAATTTGCCAGGAGTACGCAGTGAACCAGTCCAATGTTTTGATTCAATATCAGGGAACACCCTTCTATCTGGTCCCCAACCTAAATCTAATTTAAATTTAAATTTGATTTTTCCTATTAGCTCCTCTTTTTCCCAAGTTGAGGTATGGGGAATCATTTCAAAAACATCACTGTCTTTAATAATTTCAATTCTATCTAATGCATTAGAAGCAATTATCTCTAAATTAAGTTTACTATTCTTGCTGGCTTTAATAGTTTGACCCATTACAGCATCATCAATACAAAAATCTAATTTAATTTTATCTTTACTAACACCATAAACTCTTTTACTGATAAAAGCATCCCAGATATCTTCTTTACTATTACTTTCTGCCAAAACTGCACAATAGCCAAAACCATACACTCCAGGACAAGAATGATTATCACCAGAAGCAATTACACCATACTTATGACCTTTTTGCCAGCCTCTTTCAACACATGTCATACCAGTTCTTGGCCCCATGTGAATATGTCTAACCATATCAATACTGCCAGTATCATTTTCACTAGAACCATGTGATGAATAAATCTCCACAAAAGGAGAAAACTTATCACAATGAGTATCCCAATTTTTACCACGATGTCCTAGTTGATAAGCTAGATGATGGGGAATCGCAATAGCATCTTTACCTTCAAAATGTTGTTTCAACTCTTGATAACGTAAAGGATAAGCCATATATTGCTCGTTATCTTTAAAGTACACGTTATGATCACCATCTTTACCTGCTCCTTGCCACTCGTAGCCCATAAACATTGGAAAACCTTCATCATTAGCTTTATTAGTTAATTCTCTAACATACTCCCAATCTTTATTGATTGCTTCATCATCATATTTATCCTCAACCATAAAGCCGCTTTCATGTCTTACCATGCCGAAAGGATAATAGGCAAATGGCCAAAAATCCATCGTAGCTTTCATCTGGTCAATCCATTTCTGTAAATCTTTAATATGCTCATGATGTAAATTAGAATGCATATCAGTCCATAAAATCTTATACTTTTTCATAACCTTCCTCTATTAGGCTTTACAGTAGCCTCTTTCTTTATTTTATATCTAATCCAATCTTCTTTTGGGTTTTTTTCATATTCTTTGATTAACTCATCTAGTTTTTCTAATCTTTTTTGATAATTTTTATAAACTATATCACAATTTGCTAAACTCTTTTTTAGTTCGCTAGCAATTTTAGGACACTTATTGATGATATTATCTTTTTCATCTGCATCAACTTTTAAGTTAAATAGTCTTTCTTCATCTTCAAATTCAACATATTTGTATCGCTTATAAATAACTGCTTGAGTTAATACTTCTTTACCATCTTTTTCAATTAATGAATTTACTAAAACTGGTTTATCATTATCTAATCCTTCTTCTATTTCCAAACCAATTTCCTGAGCTAAATACCAATGCAGATTAAGTAGTGATACTTCATTACTATGCTTTCTACTGGACAGTCTTAAATCTTCAATAATTAGTGGTATTTTAATGGAATCTTCATAAAAGGTCTTTTTGCCAAATAACCCCCTTTTACCAATTTGATCACCGTGATCAGAAGTATAAATAAACAAACTGTCTTCACTTTTACTTCTAACTACCTTATGAATTTCACCTATCTGCTGATCTAATTTTTCAATCATGCCATAATAAGCACTTCTAATATTCTGTAAAGTATTTTCATCAGCTTCTAACTTCATCTTTTCATATTCTTTAAAACAGTTTAAATGATAATCCTTTAACTTTAAATCTTGCTTAAAATAATAATCAAAATACTTCTTTTCTACACAATATGGAAAATGTGGTCCATATAAACCAACAATCATAAATATTGGTTTTTCACTTTCCTCTTTTAATATTTCAATGGCTTTTTTAACTACCGTTTCATCAAACTGTAAAACTGGAGAAGTACCATAACCAAACTCATTTAGACAGCCCTTCATCTTCATTGTCCCTTTAAAAGCACCCAGATCTGTTCTTTTCTGCTTCCAAAATTGGCTAGTAATATCACCAACATATCTTTCAGAAAAACCATGTAGTTGATTTTCCCCTTTAAAATGCATTCTCCCTACTAAAATAGTGCGATATCCTTTTTTGGTCATCTTATCAGCAATTGTTTCTTGCTTGTCATCTAAAATAACATCATTATTTAAAATACCTAATTCACTAGGATGTTTACCACTTAAAAAAGACATTCGTGAAGGAACACATAATGGAAAATTACAGTAAGCATTTTCAAAATACTGGGACGTTTCTGCCAGTTTTTCGATATTCGGCGTCTGAACTATCTCATCAGTAAGACTAGTTTTTAGTCCGCTGTGTTGGTCAGACATTACTACAATTATATCTCTCATATCCTTCCCTCCTTTTCTATAAAAACCAAAACTGGTTTTTATAGAAAAAGATAGAAGAAAACTTCTACCTTTTTGACGATTACAATACTCCTAAATAAACACAAACAATAGTTGTAAGAAGTAATACAACTAAAGCTTTAACTGCTGACCAGTTTTTACGAGAATATAACCACCATAATCCGATTGTTAAAACCAGTGATAAGACACCAGGCATAATTCTATCTAAAATAGCTTGTAAGCTGATAGCTAACTCTCCTGATGTATAGGTTAAAGCAACTTGAATATTTACTGAGTTAGCAGCAATACCACCAACTGTAATTAAACCAGCAATTCCTAAGCCGGTAGTTACAATTTCAGTAACTTTTGGTGTAATTAAATCTAAAGCACCTAAACCTAATTCATAACCCTTCATAAATAATCCATATTTCATTAGCACAGGAACTCCTGCATGGAAAATTAAGAAGAACAATACACCTAATAGTGATCCACCTTCAGATAAGCCAATAGCAATTGAAGCGATAATTGAAGCATAAGTTGCACCAATTAAAGAGTCACCAATACCAGCAAATGGACCCATTAAAGCTGTTTTTGTACCCAGAATTAATTCTTCAGTAACGTTAGCTCCAGTAGCCATACCTTCTTCTAAACCTAAGACAATACCTGGAATAATAGAACCTAAAGTTGGTTCAGTATTGTAGTAGTTCATATGGCGTTGTAAAGCCTTTTTGTAATCTTCTTTATTTGGATAAAGTTTTTCTAATGGTTTACTTAATGTGTGACAGAAAGCCAATCCCATCATACGTTCATAGTTTTGAGCACAATGATGGAAGAAAACGTTAGTCCATGCTGACTGTTGAACATCTTTTTTAGTTAATACCTTATTCGTCATAGTCGTCTCCTCCTTCTACTGCTGTAGCTTTTCCGCCCAATTCTCCACCATATCTAGCCATTACAAACATAACCGCCATACCAATACCGAACAGTGTTAATGAAACGATATTGAAACTAGTGTTTTTAATCAATACAAATCCCATTACAAAGAATGCTAACATCCATTCTTTTCCTGGAGTGATGATGTATTTTAATAACATTGCGAAACCTACAGCTGGTAAAATTTTAGCCATAATAGATAATGCTTTTGTAACTTGTGCTGGTAAAATAGCAATTAATTTTTGAACTAATTCTACACCATAATAGTTAGCAATAGTATAAATAGTTACATAAATTACAAAAGTTGGAATTTGTGCTAATAATTGAGCACGAACGATTCCTTTACGATCACCTTCAGCTGCCGCTTTATCACCTAAGTGAGGGAAAAATGAGTTGAAAGTCATACATAATTGGAATAATGCCGCTCCTAGTAATCCTAGTGGAACAGCTAAAGCGATAGCGCCTTCAACACCTGTTCCAGAAGCAATTGCTAAAGAACCACCAATGAATGTTGCAAATCCTCTATCTGATGGAAGAGCTCTACCTGGTTGGATAACACCTAAATACATAGCTTGTAGTGCAACACCTACAGCTAAACCTTCGCTCACTTTGCCAAATAAAGCACCAATAAAAGTACATGCTACTATTGGCTGAGCAATACCATTAAATCCTCCTGATTGACCAAAAAACCAAGGAACACGGTTTACACCAAAGTACCCTAGCAGAGCAATCAATAGAGCTTGCCATAATTGCATAATAGAATCCTCCTATATTATTTTTTCTATTTATTCTATTATAGAACGATAATCACAACTTGTAAATACAATTTTAAAATGTTGTATTAATTATTATATCAACTTGTATTAATTTTTCTCATTTTTTGCTTGAAATATAATACAACTATGCTATAATTATCTTAAAAGGAGGATAAGTTGTATGCAAATTAAAAACGCTAAAGTTCCAAAATATCAAAGAATAGAAAATGATTTAATCGATAAAATCACACATTCTGTCTATAAATATAAAGAAGCTATTCCCTCAGAAGCTGAACTATGCAAAGAATATAACTGTTCAAGAGTAACAGTAAGACAAGCTTTAGCTAATTTAGCTTATAAAGGTTTCATTAAAAAAGTACGAGGAAGTGGTGCTTTTGTTGAAAAATCAAAAGTGATTCAAAGAAACCCTTATATTATTGGCTTTACTGAGGATATGATTGCCAAAGGAAGAGTTCCAAAAACAGAAGTAAACTCTTTTAGTATCGTCAACGCTGGTAAAGGTGCTGCTAATTTGCTTCATATCGATGAAGATTCTCCTGTCTATTTTATTGAAAGAACTAGATACGCAGATGATGTACCTATAATGTTTGAAAGAACTTATATGTCAGTTGATATGCATCCTAATATCTCACTAGGCATCCTTAAAAATTCAAAATACCAATATGCCGAAGATCAAGGGCTAAGGATAGAATATTCTGATCAAAATATTACTCCCATATTTGCCAGCGAATACATAGCAGATCAACTAAATATTTCTACCACTCAACCAATGTTAAAAGTAGCTAATACGACCTACTTAGAAGATGGTACAATATTTGACCATACAGATCTTTACTTACATCCTGAATTATATCAATTAAATATGGTTAAGTATAAAAAGAAATAACCCTCTTTAAACTTTAATGGGGACTTAAAAAAGTGACCTTTAATTTTTGGTGGGGACTTGAAATTCAAAAAAACAGTATAAATTAAATGAAAACATACTAATTAATGATGAAATTATAATGGGAA
>JAAZJL010000079.1 GCA_012800355.1 Erysipelotrichia bacterium
GAGGGGGATTAGTTGGTTGGTATTGTATTGGCCGTCCATTGGTATCCGCTTTATTTATTGGTCTCATTTTAGGTAATGTCCCTAAAGCAATGGAACTTGGTCTTTATATCCAATTGATATTCATTGGATTGATTACTCCTGGTGGATCTATTACACCAGACATGAACTTGGCTACATATGTTGCTTTACCATTAGGTATTGCAGCTAATATGGATGCTGCAGCTACTGTTTCATTATCATTAGTTGTTGCTACAGTAGCAAACGTAATGGCAACTCCAAACTTTGCTATGACAATGATTCCTGTAAACATCCAAAAGAAATTGGTTGCTGAAGGAAAACTTGAAGAAGCAGTGTGGGTTCCTATTTGGGGGAATGGTGTTAAGTTTTTATTCCGTTTTATTCCTACTTTCGTTTGTGTTTATTATGGACAAAGTGGTATTGAATGGATTGTTACCAATTCACCACAATGGTTAATTGACATCATGACAATTTTTGGAAATCCAATGTGTTTAGTTGGATTTGCTATCCTATTAAAACTGATGGTAAAGAAACCAACAGATTTAATTTATTTCACATTTGGCTTTGCCCTAGTTGGTGCTTTAGGTGCTGATATGATTACAGTATTAGTATTTGCACTAGTAATTGCTTTACTTCAGTTCCAAATTGGAAGAGCTTCTAAGAAAGGAGGAGCAGCATAATGGCTAATACAAAATTAACAAATAAGATGATGAAAAATGCTTACATCAACTGGATGTGTTTCAACTTAGCGTTGTATCAACCAGAAACAATGCAAGCTCCTGCTCTAGTCAGAATGTTTGGATTATTACGTGAAGACTTATATCCAGGTGATAAAGAAAAACAACAAGAATTAATGGCTAGACATCTTCCATTCTTCAATACTGAACCTTTCTTAGGATGTATCATTCCTGGTATCATACTTGGTATGGAAGCTGAAAAAGCAGCTGGTGTAGATGTACCTGATGAATTAATCACAGCTATTAAATCTGCATTAATGGGACCATTTGCTGGTATTGGTGATGCTTTATTGCCAGGAACATTCATTCCTATTTTACTAGCAATTGCTTGTGGACTAACACAAGATGGTTCTCCAGTTGGCGCTATTTTCTATATGGTTGTATTCCTTGGCGTTATGATTCCTGTTACATGGTTCTTATTTAAGAAGGGCTGTGAATTAGGTGCTAATGCTGCTGAATTAATTTTAGGAAACGACTTAAAAGATGACATTATTAACGCGTTAAACACTGTAGGTTTAACTGTAGTTGGTTGTATTGCATGTGCTTACGCAAATGTAAATGTTGGCTTCAAATTCGTAAGAGATGGTGTTACTTTAGTTGATTTAAACGCTCTGCTTAATAGTGTATGGCCAAAATTACCAGTATTTGTAACCGCAATGATTACTTATTGGTTAATGGCTAAGAAGAATTGGAGCGCAATGAAAGTTATCTTCTTATACTTAATTGTTGCTGTAATTGGTTACTTCACAGGATTCTTAGCACCTTAAAATTAAATGAAAGAGGTAGTTAAGAAACTAATTGGAAAGTTAATCATTTCTTGTCAAGCTTATGAAGATACACCATTATATGGTGCACACTATATGAAAGCAATGGCTGAATGTGCGCTAATGGGTGGTGCTGAAGCTATTCGTTCATGTTGGCCACAAGATATTCGAGCAATTCGTGAATTAGGTGATTTTCCAATAGTAGGGTTGAATAAAGTAATAGATCCTAGCCACGAGGATGACAATTACATTATTATCACACCAACTTTAGAAGCTGCTTCTGCAGTTATTGATGCTGGTTGTGATATAGTAGCTATCGATTGTACAATTCGTGATTGCCGTGGAAAAGAAGAGTTATACGATTTATTGAAATCAATCAAAGAAAAATATCCAGATATTGCTATTATGGCAGACTGCGCTACATTAGAAGATTGTATCTTTGCAGAGCAGACTGGAATGGTAGATATTTTAGCTACTACACTATCAGGTTTGTTTAAGCCTTTAAATGGTCCAGATATTGAACTGGTAAAACAAATTAAAAAACACTGTAAATTACCGGTTAATGCAGAAGGATCTGTGTGGGAATTAAAAGATGTTAAGGATTTGATTGATGCTGGTGCAGATATGATTTGTATCGGTACAGCAATAACAAGACCGCATTTAATTACGAAACGTTTTATCGATTATAACAAAGAGGTTAGGGGTTAATACCCCCCTCTTTTTAAAGGTGTACTTTATGAAAATTGTTTTTAAATTAAAAGAAGAAGATTATTTAGAATATTTACGCTTTGTTATCTCTAACTCAAAAAAGAATAGAAATATAGGTTGGTGGCTAAGGGTTATTATTCCTTTGCTTTTGCTTTTTTCTTTTACTTTTTTCAAATTATACGGGAATTTGCTTTATGTCGTACTTGGAGTAAGTTTTGCTTTGATTTGGTTTTTCTTTTTAAGTGATAAAATATGGAAAGCTTTTTTGTTCCGTAGTATTAATATTAATTTTGTTAGGAAAATGAATATCACAAAATTTGAAGAAGTAACAGTTGACTTTAGAGATGATAGCATTATAGTTGATGGAAAAGTTGTTAAATATAATGATATTGAAAGGATAATTCCATTAAAAAACATTCTAGTTATATTTTATGGTGGAAGCAAAACATTTGTTATCCCTAATTCTGCAATAGAAAAACAAACGCAGCAAACAAAGCTGATTGAATTTATTTATAAAAAGATAGCTGAAGGTTTGGCTGTTTCTAAAAAATAATTTTTAATAAAAATGAAAGAAACGATTGGCTAATGTAATCGTTTCTTTTTAAGTAGTTAAAAGTTTTAAATCTATTTTTAAATCAGTTTTTTTGTTCTTCCATTTCCTTTTGTTCTTTAATTGATTGTTCATAAGTCTGTAAACAATTGCCATAACGATAGAAGCTATTTAAATATTTAGGCTTAACAACTCTTTCGTACTGCATTGCTAATGGTTGATAAGCTCCAATTGAAGAAATAAGAACATTTGGAACCAATAGAATATCTTCTGGTTTTTCAGGATTATAAGTGACATAACAATGACCTGAAGGGATAGAAGTTTGAGAAATGTTAAATTTTTCAATCATCGTTGTTTTATGAGCTTGCATATTTTGATCATATAAAGTGATGTCCATTTCCCACAATACATATTTATTGAGTTTTGCATCTCTAATAAAACGAACAAACCTTCCTTCTTTAATATAAGCTAGTGCTATCTGACCTGAAGTAACCATCTTTTTAATAATTCTTTTGTCAGTCATAGTATCGTAGTAAGCAAAAGCCATATTTAATCCAGAAACAGCTACAAAATAACCAATCAATATAGCTAATGAATTGTTTCCCCATTTGCTTCTAGTAGAGATTAATATTATTGTGCTAAGCAAAGTGGCTATAATAACAAAAAATAAAATTATTGTTGATTTTTTATATAGTTTTAGTTGCATAAAAATTCCTCACTTCTTTGTACTGAAAACATTATATATCATTAAATAGATATTTGACAAATAATAAGGGTAAAATGAAAACGGTTACATTTTCAGTAGTTCAATTGTGGTTAATTGATGTGAAAGCACTTGAAATGACCTTTTTTTTGATTTAAGATTAGTTTAAGGAGGTTCATAAAACTATATGAGCAATTTATTTTTAGGACTTATATTAGGACTATGGTCAGGTGTAGCTATGGTTCTTGACCTATCAGGCTTAGGCGTCCGTACTCCAATTATCACAGGAATCA
>JAAZJL010000080.1 GCA_012800355.1 Erysipelotrichia bacterium
AAAATGGTACTCATATTGTTTCAGTAGCCGCTATCCATGTTGAACCACTTGGCATTTATGGTGGTAAACAAACTAGTTTAGATGCAATCTATGATTCGAATAAATAATTTATCGAAAATTTATAACAATGATATTGAAGCCATTAAAGATATCTCCTTAACCATAAATGATGGAGATATCTATGGCATCATTGGTTTATCTGGAGCAGGTAAGAGTACTTTAGTTAGATGTATTAATCTGCTTGAAAAACCAACAAGTGGAACAATTGAAATTGATGGTGTTGATTTAATAAAACTAAATGAAAAGCAGCTAAGAGAAAAAAGAAAAGAAATTTCTATGATATTTCAAAGTTTTAATCTTTTAAATCAAAAAAATTGTTTAGATAATGTATGTTTACCATTAACTATTTCTAAAGTAAGTAAAAAAGAGGCTGAAAAAAGAGCCTTAGAACTGCTTGAAGTAGTTGGTATCAAAGATAAAGCTTATGCTTATCCAAGTCAGCTTTCTGGTGGTCAAAAACAAAGAGTAGCCATTGCTAGAGCCCTAGCGACTAATCCTAGAGTGCTACTGTGTGATGAAGCTACCAGTGCTTTAGATCCAACTACAACAGCTCAAATTTTACAGTTGTTGAAAGATATTAATCAAAAATTCAATATTACAATTATTATAATTACTCACCAAATGAGTGTAGTCGAAAGTATTTGTAAAAATGTAGCTATTTTAGATGATGGCTTTGTGGCAGAAAAAGGAGAAGTAAGAAGTGTGTTTTCTAATCCTCAATCTATTGCAGCTAAAAGATTGGTTTTTCCTGAAGGCTATGATGATAAGTTAATAACTTCAAATAAAGATGTAAAATTCATTCGTGTCGTTTTTGATGGTGATATTGCGACAAGCAAACCTCTAGTTGCTTCTATGGCGGTAGAAATAGATGTAGTAGCTTCTATTGTTTATGCCTCAACCAAAAGTATTGGAGGAGTAACTTATGGATCGCTGTTATTATCAGTGGATAATGATGATGAAATTGTAAAGAAAGCATTAGATTATTTTACTAAAAATGAAGTTAGTGCTAAGGAGGTGTTCTTAAATGTTTAGTATAGAAAAGATTAAAGAAGCCTTAGAAATTGTAATTAATCAATTTCCTTTAGCTTTGTGGGAAACAATATATGTTACTTTAATAGCGACATTATTTGCGACAATAATAGGTTTACCTTTAGGAGTAATTCTTGTAACGGGTAAAAAAGATGGTATTAAACCTTTGCCAAATTGGTTAAATAGTTTTATTGATTTATTTATAAATATATTAAGATCCATCCCATTTCTAATTGTAATGATTTTAGTTTTCCCACTGACAAGATTAATTGTAGGTACTACAGTTGGTACTGTTGCTTCAATTGTGCCACTGGTAATTGCTTCATTTCCATTTATTGCTAGACTTGTTGAAAGTTCTTTAAAGGAAGTAGATCCTAACATCGTTGAAATGGCTCAGTCAATTGGAGCAACACCACTACAAATTGTTACAAAGGTAATGTTGCCAGAGGCTTTTCCATCTTTGCTTCAAAATTTAACCATTGCGACAACTACAATTTTAGGTTATTCGGCAATGAGTGGGATTATTGGCGGTGGAGGACTTGGCAAGATTGCTATAAACTATGGATATTATCGTTATAAGTATTTAATTATGTTATTTGCGGTGATAGTATTAGTTTTACTTGTTCAAATTTTCCAAAGTGTGGGAAGTTTTGTTGCAACAAAGAGTGATAAAAGATTAAAATAGTAGGGAGTTCCCTACTTTTTTAAAGGAGTTATTTATGAGAATTATTGATTTACACTGTGATACTATAACTAGAATACTTTACGAAGACAAAAGTTTATATGATAATGATTGTCATTTATCGATTAAAAAAATGTTACAGTCTGGCTATATGATGCAATGTTTTGCTATGTTTGTTAATTTAAAGAATACTGATAGTCCTTATCATACATGTTTAAAATATATTGACCATTTCAAAAAAGAAATAGAGATTAATAATAAATATATCAAACAAGTATATAGTTATAATGATTTAATTGATAATATCGATAACAATATAATGAGCGCGCTTTTAACAATTGAAGAAGGGGCTACTATTGAAGGAGATTTAGAAAAACTCAGATATTTTTATAATCTAGGAGTTAGAATGATGACTTTAACTTGGAATTTTAAAAATGAAATTGGTTATCCAAATAATATGACCGATTCTAAAAGTTGGCATGAAGTTACTGATAAAGGTTTAACTGCTTTTGGTAAAAAAGTAGTTAAAGAGATGAATAAATTAGGGATGATAATTGATGTTTCCCATGGCTCAGACAAACTTTTTTATGATGTTATTGAACTTTCAACAAAACCAATTGTTGCATCACACTCTAATAGTAGAGAAGTTAATAATTGTCCAAGAAATATAACTGATGATATGATTTTAAAACTTAAGGAAAATGGTGGAGTTATTGGTGTTAATTACTGTCCAGATTTTGTTAGTAAGGATACTAATGTTAATCAAGTGCCTATGATAGTAGAGCATATTAAACACATAGTTAAAGTGGGTGGAATAGAAACAGTTGCTTTAGGTTCTGATTTTGATGGTATAAAAACTCCAAATGGCTTGTCAGATTGTTCAAAAATGAATTTATTGACTGAAGCATTACAAAAAGAAGGATTTAGTAAAGAAGATATTGATAAAATATATTATAAAAACTTTTTAAGAGTTTTTGCTCATAATTGTAAAAGTGTAAATGAATGTTAATTATAGAAGTAGCTTTGCTACTTCTTTTTAATTGATTTGTTTTTATGATAGAATTAAATTAATTAAATAGGAGAAATAAATTATGAAGTTAGGTTTTGGTTTAATGAGATTGCCTATTGTTAATAATGACGAAAAACAAATAGATATAGAGCAATTTACTGCGATGGTTGATGATTTTATCGCTGCTGGAGGAACTTATTTTGATACAGCTTATATTTATCATGGTGGCAATAGTGAAACAGCGTTTAAAGAAGTTGTTGTTAATAGATATAATCGAGATAAATTTACAATAGCTAACAAAATGCCAATGATGATTATTAAAGAAGAAAGCCAATTAGAAGAAATATTTAATGAACAACTTGAAAGATGTGGTGTGGAATATTTTGATTATTACCTATTACATTCTTTAAATAAAAAATATATTGAAACTTGTGAAAGAATTAATGCTTTTGACTTTGTATTAAAGAAGAAAGAGCAGGGATTGATAAAAAATGTTGGATTTTCTTTTCATGATACTGCTCAAGTATTGGATAATCTTTTATCTAAACACCCAGAAATGGAGTTTGTTCAACTTCAAATTAATTACTTGGATTATGAAAGCGAAGAGATTCAATCAAGAAAATGTTATGAAGTGGCTGTTAAACATAATAAACCAGTTGTTGTTATGGAACCAATTAAAGGTGGCGTGTTGGCAAGTTTACCAACAGACTTTGAAAAAATATTAAAAGATAGAAATAAAGAAGCTTCAATGTCAAGTTGGGCCGTTAGATTTGTAGCCAGTCTAGAAAATGTCTTTATGGTTTTATCTGGCATGTCAGCAAAACAACATATGGAGGATAACCTTTCTTATATGAAAGATTTTGTTGCTTTAACAGAAGAGGAAAAGAAGGTGCTATTAGAAGTAGGAGATGCAATTAGAAACTATACAGTTATTGCTTGTACAAAATGTAAATATTGTGAAAATAGTTGTCCGATGGGTATAGCTATTTCTCACTATTTTGAACTTTATAACGATTATTGTCGTTATGGTGAAATGTTCTTAAAAACTGCAATAAGAAGGTATAATAGGGCAACAATCGATAAAGCTAAAGCTAGTGAATGCATCCAATGTGGAGCTTGTGAAGAGGTATGTCCTCAACATTTAGAGATTAGAGAATTACTTGAAAAAGTAACAGAGAGCTTTGAATAAATAAAAAAACTGTATCACTACAGTTTTTTATGTTCATATTTAATTGTGTTTTTTAACGTCGATTATTTCTTCTAGAAGAGACTATTGAAATATATCTTAATAAAGTCAGTATAACTGATAATAGTGAAACAAAGTAAGTTAATGCTGCAGCATCTAATACTTTTTTACCTGAACTTTTTTCTTCACTAGTGTAGATTCCTAATTCATTCACTAATCTCAAAGCTCTTTTTGAAGCGTCAATCTCAATTGGTAAAGTAATCAAATGAAATAATACAATAACTGAAAATAGAATAATACCAAATTCAATTAAGTTTAAGAATTCAAAAGCTACACCTAAAAAAATAGCAACATAAGAGAAATAACTAACAAAATTAGCTACGGGAACCATTTTAGTTCTAATAACTACTGGCATATATCCTTCGGCATGTTGAATAGCATGTCCACACTCATGAGCAGCTACTGCTACTGAAGCAATTGAACTTACATTATAAACTTCTTCGGAAAGTGAAAGAGTTTTGGTAGTTGGATTATAGTTGTCAGTTAAGTTTCCAGGAATAGAAACAACTTTTACATCTGAAATATTTTGGCTTCTTAAAATTGTATTTGCAGTAATTGCTCCATTATAGTTACTAGAAACTGCATATTGTATGTACTTATTGTATCTTGATTTAATAAGAAAAGAAGCAAATAATGATAAAATAAATAATCCTAAAGCAGCGTAATAATACCACATATAATATACCTCCATATTTATAATAACATTTTTTTAAAAAACTAGAAATTAATATATTTATAGGCCAAAAGGGAAAGCTTACATATTTTTAATTATGAAAAAATTTACATAAAAATGAAAAAAATATGAAAAAATGTGAAATATATGTGAACTAATTGTTGAAATTTCTTTTTCAAAGCATTATTATATATACATTATCTTAGTTTTATGAGAGGGGAAATTTTATGAAAAAAATTGTTAAAATGTTATTAGTAGCCTTATTAGTTATTACAGCTTTAACTGGTTGTAATAATGGCGGCAAAGAAGATGAACCTAAAACAATTAAAATTGGCTTGTCAGGACCATTAACGGGTGGTGCAGCAATTTATGGCCAAGCAGTTAAAAATGGAGCAATGTTAGCTCTTGCAGAAGTTAATGCTAAGGGTGGATTACAGCTTGAAATTAATATGCAAGATGATGAAGCTGATTCAACAAAAGCAGATACAGCATACGACGAGTTATTAGACTGGGGTATGCAGGTTAGTATGTTTACTGTTACTTCAGGAGCAGGAACTGGTGTAGCCCCTAGATATGATGAAGACCATATCTTTGCTTTAACACCTTCTGGAAGTGCAACTACACTTGTTTACAGTGATACTAAGGTCTATGAAACTACATTCCAAATGTGTTTCTCAGATCCTAACCAAGGGGTTGGTTCTGCTGATTATATTAAAGAGCACAATCTTGGGACAAAAGTAGCTATCATTTATAAGAGTGACTGTGTATATTCAACAGGTATTGCACAAAAATTTGTTGCTAGAGCTGGCGAAATTGGTTTAGAAATTGTATTCCAAGGTGCATTCGATGATTCAAGTGCTACTGATTTCACTACCCAGTTACAAGGTGCTAAAGCTGCTGGTGCAGATGTATTATTTTTACCTATTTATTACGAACCAGCTTCTTCAATTTTAAAACAAGCATCTGATATGGGTTATGCTCCAATCTTCTTTGGAGTTGATGGAATGGATGGAATCTTAACTATGAAAGGTTTTGATACTTCATTAGCGGAAGGTGTATACTTATTAACACCATTTGCAGCAGATGCAACAGATGATTTAACTGTCCATTTTGTTACAGAATACCAAAAAGCTTATGGTGAAATTCCTAATCAGTTTGCAGCGGATGCTTATGATGTAGTTTATGCATTATATCAAGCTTTAACAGCTGGTAATGTTACATATGATATGAATGCCCAAACAATTGCTGATATCATGATTGCACAATTTACAACAATGACATTTGATGGTGTAACTGGAACATCAGTAACATGGGCGGCTAATGGTGAAGTTAGTAAAGCTCCAAAAGCTGTTGTTATCAAAAATGGCGTTTACGTTAATGCTGAATAATTTATTAATTTATTTAATTTAAAATAAAGGTTGCCTGAAAGCATGGCAACCTTTAAATGTACTTTAAAATATTAGAAAAGGAGATGAGATTATGGCATTTCTATCATATCTAATCAATGGAATGGGTTTAGGAAGTGTATATGCTATTATTGCTTTGGGTTACACGATGGTATATGGTATCGCCAAGATGCTAAATTTTGCTCATGGTGATGTAATAATGATAGGAGCGTATACAGCATTTTATTGTTTAACAATGTTTAAATTATCAACTTTTACTAGTATTATAATTTCTGTTGTGGTATGCACAATTTTAGGCATCATAATTGAAAAATTTGCTTACAAACCTTTAAGAAAAGCTTCTTCTTTGTCAGTTTTAATTACTGCTATTGGTATTAGTTACTTTTTGCAAAATCTTGCTCAGATTTTGTTTGGTACTGATCCTAAGGTGTTTCCAGAATTGATGAGAAACTCAACATTTTCTTTGTTTAAAGGACAATTAACACTTTCATATAAAACACTTTTAACGATAATAGCTTGTATTTTGATTATGATATTTTTAACTATTTTCGTTAATAAAACTAAAACAGGAAAGGCTATGAGAGCTTGTTCTCAGGATAAAGAAGCTGCTCAGCTAATGGGAATAAATGTCGATAATACTATTTCAATTACTTTTGCAATAGGCTCAGGTTTAGCAGCAATTGCCGCTGTTTTATTATGTATAACATATTCAACATTTACTCCAACACTAGGTTCTATGCCAGGAATTAAAGCCTTTACTGCTGCAGTATTTGGTGGTATAGGATCAATACCAGGAGCATTTGTTGGTGGTTTATTATTGGGAATTATAGAAACTCTTACTAAAGCTTATTTGTCCACACAGTTATCTGATGCAATTGTTTTTATGGTTTTAATTATTGTTTTACTAATTAAGCCTAGTGGTTTGTTAGGTAAACGTATTCATGAAAAAGTATAGGAGGGTATTATGGAAAAGATGTTTAAAAAAATATTTGATAAAAAACATATCTCTCGTACGGTTTCATATTTAATAGTAATAGTGGGATATATTATTATTCAACTAATGATGAATACGGTAGGTATAAAAAATCTCTTTAAATCACTATTAGTCCCTACATGTTGTTATATAGTAGCAGCACTATCACTTAACTTAGTTGTTGGAGTTTCAGGTGAATTATCACTTGGTCACTCTGGTTTTATGTCAGTTGGAGCTTTTGCTGGCATTCTTGTTAGTGGATTATTGGAGCCTTATCTAGCCATGGGTTGGTTGCGACTGTTAATTGCGATGCTTGTTGGTGGAGTTATTGCTGGCATTGTTGGACTACTTATATCAATACCAGTATTAAAACTACAAGGTGATTATTTGGCTATAGTTACTTTGGCTTTTTGCCAGATTATTAAAAGCTTATTAAATAATATCTATTTAGGTGTTGATAACAATGGCTTACATTTTAGTTTTGTTCAAAATAAGGTTGTACTAAGCAATGGTGGAAGGATGTTGTTATCTGGACCAATGGGAGCAACAGCTACTACTAGACTTGCGACATTTACAGCTGGATTTTTATTAATTTTGTTTGCATTATTAATAATATATAACTTAACATATTCTCGTTTTGGAAGAACTATTATGGCAGCTAGAGATAATAGAATTGCAGCTGAATCAGTTGGAATTCATATTAGAAACACTAAGATGTTGGCTTTTGTAATTTCAGCAATTTTAGCTGGAATGTCAGGAGCATTATTTGGTCTTAATTATTCGACGTTACAACCAGCAAAATTTGATTTTAATTTATCTATTTTAATACTTGTCTATGTTGTTTTAGGTGGCTTGGGTAATATGACTGGAACAATTTTTGCGACAATTATTTTATATGTTTTACCAGAATTATTAAGAGGACTTCAAGATTATAGAATGCTAATTTATTCCATGATTTTGATTTTGATTATGTTAGTTACCAATAATCAAAGTCTAAAAGAAAAAGTTGAAGCTTTAATTTTAAAGATTAAAACGAGGTTTTTAAAGAAGGGAAGTGTTGCCAATGACTAAACTAGTACAATATCCAAGTGGTGCATATGTTTTAGAAAGGGATGCCTACAGCACACCTGTTTTAGAAACTTATCATTTAGGTATCGACTTTGGTGGACTAAGTGCAGTTAATAATTTTAATATTATAGTTGGCCCGACAGAAATTTCTGGTTTAATTGGTCCAAATGGAGCTGGTAAAACAACTGTTTTTAATCTTCTTACTAAAGTGTATCAACCATCAAAGGGAACGATTTTAGTTAATGGTCATGATACTAGTAAAATGACTACTGTTGATGTAAATAAAGCAGGAGTTGCTAGAACTTTCCAAAATATTAGATTGTTTGAAAAGATGAGTGTTATTGATAATGTTAAAGTAGCAATGAATAATTCAATGCATTACAATCCGCTAAGCGCAATCTTTAGAACTCCAAAATACTACAGAGAAGAAAAAAGAATCCATCAAAAAGCTTTAGAGCTATTAGATATTTTTAATATGTCAGATTTAGCTAATACTGAAGCTGGATCTCTTCCATATGGAGCACAAAGACGGTTAGAAATTGTTCGGGCTTTAGCTACAAAACCATCACTACTATTATTAGATGAACCAGCAGCTGGGATGAACCCTAATGAAACTAAAGAATTAATGGCAACGATTCGAAATATTAGAGATAAATTTAATATTGCGATTATCTTGATTGAGCATGATATGTCTTTAGTAATGAATATCTGTGAAGGCATTGCGGTATTAAACTATGGTAGAATTATCGCCAAAGGAACCCCAAAAGACATTCAAAACAACCCAGTTGTAATTGAAGCGTATTTAGGAAAACCTGAAAAGGAGGATTAATTATGGCACTATTAGAAGTTAATGATATCAATGTATATTATGGTTCTATTCATGCGATAAAATCAGTCTCTTTTAAAGTAAATGAAGGAGAAATAATATCTTTAATTGGTGCCAATGGTGCTGGCAAAACGACAATTTTGCAAACTATTTCAGGTTTATTAAAAAGTACTACTGGCAGTATTATTTTTGATGGTAAAGATATTACTCAAACACCAGCGCATAAAATTGTCTATCTTGGTTTAGCTCAATGTTGTGAAGGCAGAAGAATTTTCCAGCAAATGACCGTTTTAGAAAACTTAGAGATGGGAGCATATTCTCAACCCGATTCAACTATAAAAGAAAATCTGGAGAGGGTTTTTGAAAGGTTTCCTCGTTTAAAAGAAAGAAGAAGACAAATTGCTGGAACACTGTCTGGTGGTGAACAACAGATGTTAGCTATGGGTAGAGCAATGATGAGCAATCCTAAAATACTGCTTCTAGATGAACCTTCAATGGGTTTGTCACCAATTTTAGTTGACGAGATATTTGATATTATCAAAACATTAAATCAACATGGAACAACTATTCTTTTAGTTGAACAAAATGCTCAAAAAGCTTTAAAAATTACAGATAGAGGTTATGTGCTTGAAACAGGAAGAATTGTAAAAAGTGCGAAAGGAAAAGAACTTCTAGATGACGATGATGTAAAGAAAGCATATTTAGGTGGATAAATTTGTAAAAAAATGTAAAAAAGATGAATCTTGTTGAATTCATCTTTTTTATTAGATATAATAAAACAAATATTGGAGGTAAATAATATGAAAAACTTTTTTAAGCTTTTTTTAATTATTCTTCTACTGGTTGTTGGATTATCGGGGTGTGATAAAGGTTTAAAGAATAAAAAATTAAACCAACAACAGTTGTGGGAATATTTAAGTAAGTATCCTCGTTATCTATCTGAAAAAGGTGCAACTGATGATTGTGCGCTTGTTTTTACAGAAGGAGATGATTTGGTTTTTGATTATTCATTCTATAAGGGCGAAGAATATAATCGTTACTTTACTGAACTAATAAGTTTTACTAATGAAAGGGACTATTTATATAAGTTGGAGTATGAAAATCCTTACCCAGAAGAATTTGACAATGCTATCTTTTATATTGATTTAAACCCAAAAGAAGACAATATATTTAAATTTGGCAGACATTTGAATCAAGGAAGTTTAGAATATGTTAATTTCTTTGCTGATATCGGTTTAACATTTGAAGAGTTGTTAAGTAAACTTAATGAGCATAAAACTTGGTTAGAGGTTTCTAGTGATTTATATGGATATTACTTTTTAGAAATACATGATGAAAATCAATTGAGTTTGGGAGTAATGAACAGTGGTTTTGGGTTGAACGGAACTATCTCAAATATTGAATATAATGGATATATGTCATATACCGTAACAGTTGATTATCCAGGTTATGAAGGAGATGAAATAACAGATCCTTATGATGCGTATACAACAGATTATTATATGTACTATAATCCTCATTATGAAATTTTAAAAATGAAACTTTATGATGAGTTAATTGAGTTTGCTCCAGATAAAGGATTGAATCTTGAGGAATTTTTAAAAGCATTAGCTGATTATAACTCTTGGATTGAAGAAAATACTGGAAAAGATTATTATCTTGGTGCTGAAAGTAGTGGTAGATTTTATTTAGGTAATATTAAAAAGGATATTTTGTATGATGGAACTTTATCTAATGTGGAATACAATGGATATAAATCTTATACTATAACAGTTGATTATCCAAAAGAAGGAAATAAGGCTGCCTATGCGGTTGAATATTCAATGTACTTTGGTCCAAAAACTGAAATTCTAATGGTAGAAATTGAAGGAAGTGCAGTTGAATTTGTTCCAGATAAAGGATTGGCTATTGATGAATTGATTGCTCAACTTTCTAGATTTGAATATTGGATTAAAAAATCAAACGAAGGAGTTATTTACTCAATTAATTTTTCTAAGGACAGTATATTTAATTTATATTATAAAAACAGTCCCACTGTTCATTCGGGAACGATAAAAAATATTGAATATCATGGACTTTACAAATATACTTTAGAAATTGAATTTCCATCAACTACAGAGGATAAATCAGATACATTAATAGATTATTACCCTCTAGTTTATGTGCCAAATTCTGAAGACTTGATTGTGGAACTATATCAAGAGAACGAATCATTTATTCCAGATATGGTATTAACACTTGAAGATTTATTTAACTATGTCAGTAAACATGGTATGTGGAAATCAACCAAGGGTGAGGTTGGTTACTTTGTCAGGATGTATGGTGATAAAAAATTCCACATAGGATATTTAAATGCTGGAGGTACTGCTGTTGGAGTGCTAACTAAGCTGACATATAATAGGTTTGGATCTTATACATTAGAAGTATACTATCCAGCAGGGTATTTTTATGATCCTGAACTTGATAGTTATGATGCTTCTACAGAAAATTATAATGTGTACTGTAATCCTAAGAAAAATTATTTGGTTATTGAATATGCTGGAAAATTAGTTCAGTTTTATCAATATTAAATATTAAAAACAAATAAAGATGAATTGCTATTGTAATTCATCTTTTTTATTGAGTATAATTAATTTATAACATGGAGGAGAATAAATGAAACGAATAATAAGTTTATTTATGGTTGTTTTATTACTAATTATTGGTGTATCAGGATGTAATGGGGGAAAAGATGGACCAGTTAAAAGTTTTAATCAACAAGAATTATGGGAATTTTTAGGTAAACATCCACGTTATTTGTCTGAATGGGGTGCTGATGATTGTGCACTTGTTTTTGACAATGGTGATGATTTAACTTTCGATTATTCAGTTTATATGGGAGAAGAATATAACTTCTATTTTACTGAGTTAATTAGCTTTAATAAAGAGGAAGAAAATCTTTATAAACTTGAATACAAAAATCCTTATCCAGAACAATTTGAAAATGCAATTTTCTATATTGACTTAAGTTCAAAGAATAAAGATGCATTTTATTTTGGAATGTATTATAACGGTTCTTTGGATTATGTTGAAGTATTTGGAGATACTGGATTAACAGCAGATGAACTATTTAAGGCTCTTAGCAAGCACGAAAGATGGTTGGATGTAGATGCAGATATGTATGGTGGTTATTTCATTCAGGTACATGACAAAGATCAATTTTCTTTAGGTCTTTTAAATAGTGGTTTTGGATTAGTAGGAACTATCTCTAATGTAAAATATCATGGATACATGCATTATACATTAACTGTTGATTATCCTGGCTATGAAGGGGATGAAATGACAGATCCATATGATCCATATACTGTTGACTACTATATGTATTATAATCCTTTTTCTGAAACATTCATTGTTGAACTTTATGAGGAAGTAGTAGAATTTGCTCCAGAAGTAGGACTTACAGAGAAAGAATTATTTAGTGCGCTTAGTAAGTATGAAAAATGGTTAGAAGTTGATGATGATATATATAGCGGATATTTTATTAAAGCATATGACAAAAACAAGTTTGATTTAGGTCTTTCAAATAGTGGTTTCTGGATTCAAGGAACTATCGCTAGTATAAAATATATTGGTCAAATGACATATTCAATGGTTGTTGATTATCCTGGTTATGAAGGAGATGAAATGACGGATCCATATGATCCATATACAGTAACTTATACTGTGTACTATAATCCAAATAATGAAGTTCTAAAGATAGAGCTTGATGAAAAATCAGTAGAATTTGCTCCAGATGTAGGTTTAACCCAAGAACAAGTAATAGAAGAACTTAGTAAGTATGCTTCTTGGTCAGCAATTCCTTCTTCAGCAAAAGAATATTTCATAAAAGTATATGATAAAAATGTTTTTGAATTAGGTCTTAAACAAAGTGGTTTCTGGATTCAAGGAACTATCGCAAGTATTAAATATAATGGAGAAATGTATTACACATTAACTGTTGATTTTCCTGGCTTTGAAGGAAATGAAATGACTGATCCATATGACCCATACACCGCTGAATTTGCTCTGTATTTTTATCCAAATAATGAAGTGTTAATTATGGGCCTTTATGAGGAAGTAGTTGAATTTGCTCCTGATAAAAAATAGTAAAAGCAATATTAATGAGTTAATCATCTTTATCAAACACTTTGATTTAGACATTTTATATTAAACTATTGGAATGATTCCTGTATTGTACAGGAGTCATTCTTTTAAATTAATTTTGATTTTTTTTGTTCAATTTTTTGCATTTTTCATTCTATAAAAGAACAGCTAATGGTTAAAAAAAGATTGTTAAAAAATCAAATGTTTTAATATATTAAAAATAAATATTGAAAGGCATTTTTAGAAAATATATACTATATCTATCAAAGGATAGAATTAATAAAAACAATAAAGATTTATTTGTTTTTCGATAGTTGTGGATATAAAAGTTATTTTAACGAAAAAACAATTTGGCACATAGCTATTTTAAATGATAGTTATTTATAATATTGAAAATTGAATAAAAACTTATTACTTAAAAAGGAGAGTAAAAAATGAAAAAAATATTAACTTTGTTTTTAATATTGATAATGATGATGGGATTAACTGGTTGTGAATTTTCATGGTTAAGTCCAGGACCAGACCCAAAACCAAATCCAAAACCTACAGATAGTGGTCTGACTTTGCAAGAATTATGGGACTATTTAGATGATTATCCATGCTATTTAGCAGATCATGGACTAGAGGACTATGTTGTTGTTTTTGATGATGAACATAATATTACTATCGATAACTTTAATGTGCTTGAAAAAGAGTCAATTAACTATTATTTTACTGGTTTAGATAGTTTTAATTATGAAGG
>JAAZJL010000081.1 GCA_012800355.1 Erysipelotrichia bacterium
GAATTAACCCATCGTGCTGGAGGGTTTATCCCATCTAAAAATATAAAGGAACCAGCTTTAGGTGCTTATGAATCTGTTGAGGGCGTGGGAACGGTTTTTATGAAAAAGGTTGATGTTCGTAATAATGATATTGTATTTATTATTTCTAATTCTGG
The DNA here is from genome assembly GCA_012800355.1 of Erysipelotrichia bacterium. GTDB lineage: Bacteria > Bacillota_I > Bacilli_A > Erysipelotrichales > Erysipelotrichaceae > UBA1783. The sequence goes on from JAAZJL010000081.1 coordinate 156, forward strand.
AAGAAACCCTTTATCAATTGAAGTAGCATTAAAAGCAAAGGAAAAAGGGGCAACAACAGTAGCAGTGACTTCTTTAGAAGTCAGCAAAAAGTTAAAATCAAGACATAGTGGAGGCCAAAACCTTTATGAGGTTTGTGATTATATTTTAGATAATAGATGTCCTGAAGGGGATGCAGCAATTGAACTTGAAGGTATGGATGGGGTTAAAATATGTGGAATGTCTACAATTATTACTGGTATTCTTTTAGAAGCGGTAGTTTGTAGAGCTGTTGAAATTATGCTGGAAAAAGGAATTGTTCCACCAATTTATAAGTCTCAAAATATCGATGGTGGTAGAGAGTATAATGAAGAAATAGAAAAACAGTATATAGATCGTTTGAATCGTATTTGACAACAAAATCTTATAAAAAATATATTAGGGTTAAAAAACCTTTACAAATATCGCGAGATTTATTATTATAAATGTAGGAGTGAAAGCCTTATTTGTTAAGGAAAAACTCTATAGGAGGAAAAAGCCTTATTCGTTAAGGACCTTTGAAGCACATCTTATTAAGGTGTGCTTAAATTTTTGTGTAATTAAATGTTAGGAGTTTCTATATGAATTTAGTTGTTGGTGATGTATTTTTAATAAATTTTGGCCAAAATATAGGTGCTGAATTTTCTGGAAAACATTATGCAGTAATATTGACAACACAAGTAAATAATACAATGCTGGTTGTTCCAATAACGAGTAAAAAAAGAAATAAAAGATATAGAGGGGGCATTACTTTAAATAATACAAAATATCAAAAAAATCCATCATGTGAAAAATCATTTTGTTATGTTAGAAAAATAAGAGAAGTGGATAGATCTAGACTGATAAAACATGCATATTCTTTAGATGATAAAGATTTTAAAGCATTATTAAAGAAAATAACAGAAATTATTTCCAATAATAGTCGTTAAAAATTAATTTTGTTAAAATAGATGAATATAGTGTGAATGTTATTTTTGTTGTTATTAGTGTCTTCTTTTAAACGAAGTACATTTTATTTTAAAACATTATATTAAAAAAGGACTTTGGAAAAAAATATGGAGGGAAAAATATGAAATTAGTTAAAATTTTTGATCAGGAAGGTATGGTAATGCCTACAGGAAGAACAACTAGAGTATTAGTTGGTGATAATGGAGCAGTTAAAGGCCGCTATTTTTGTCAAGGGTATGTAGTACTAGAACCTAATGGATCTATTCCACTTCATAATCATGAAATGGAAGAAACTTATACAGTTCTCAGTGGTAAGGGAATAATTAGAGTAGGTAAGGAGGAAAGAGAAATTAGTGGTGGAAGTATGGTATTGATTCCTTCTGGAGAAGATCACTATTTACTTAATACTGGTGAGGAAAAAATGCATATGATGTTTGTCTACGCCCCTTATCAAATCGCTGATCATTGGCAGGAGGAATTAGCTGCTAAATAATAAATAATTGAGATGTTATATCTCAATTTATTTAATTTTTGAATGAAAAAAGTAAAAAAAAATTAGTGCATATATTGTTTTTAAAATAAAAGTTTGATAATATATACCTATAAGTTGAGAAATTTAATATACAGGTATTTAAAAAAATTATTTTATTTGGTTATTATTGCAAACGATTGCAAAGGAGTGCTAATGAAAAAATTATATGTATATTTTGTTGCATCCCGTTATTGGACCAACAGAGAACTTTTGTTAGATTCTTATAAAAAAATATCGTGTGATGAAAAAGATGAAAGTGTTTTAATTATTGATGGTCAGGGCATTGAAGATGTTAGTGCAGCTGATGTATTAATAGTGATTCCGATGAGTGGTGTAGTTCAAAAGTATATAATTCAACTAGCTAAAAAATTTGATCACGTTATAATTTACGGAGCGTACATAAGAGGAAACTGTGAAGAAAAAATTTGTTCTGAAATGCAAAAATGTAATGCAGCTCCAACTTTGATGGATTGCTGGTCAGTACTAAAAAGAAAACATAAAAATAGTTTTTTAGCTTTATCTAAAAATGAATTAAATGATAAGTTAAGTGTTATAAATGCTTTTAAACATATAACTACTAGTAAATTATTATTGATAGGTGGTGCTGAACCATGGGTTATTTCAACTGCTGAAAAATTAGATTATTATCGTAAGAGATTTAAAGTTGAAATACAAGAGATTTCTCAAGAAGAGATTTTAAAGGAATATAAGAAAGTTACTATAAGAGACAGTGGGTTTGTTTATGACTATTTTAAGTCTTTAAGTAACGACATGATAGAACCAACCAATGATGATTTAATTAATTCAGCTAAAATGGCATGTGCATTAATTAATGTGCTGAAAAAAAATGATGCTAATGGTTGTGCTGTTGCTTGTTTTGCTTTATTAAAAACTGGCACCACAATGTGTTTGGGAGTTAGTTATATCAATGATTGCACTGATATGGTTGCTGCTTGCGAAGGAGATATGGATAGTGCAATTACAATGCTTATGATGAAAAAACTTACTGATAGTAATTTGTGGATAGCTAATCCAGGATTACAACCAAATAATACAGTAAACTTTAATCATTGTACTGGACCAATTCATATGGTAAACAAAAATGAAGCTCAACCTACGATTTTAAGAAATCATCACGAAAGTGGCATAGGAGTTGCTTTACAAATCGAAGCTCCAATAAATCAACAAGTCACTGCTTGTCGAGTAAGTGATAATGCATCAAAAATTACTATTCAAAAAGGAGTAGTAATAGAAGGAATCTATGAAAATGTTTGTCGTACACAGTTGCATATTCGTTTTGATGACTACAAACATTATTTAGATAGCGCCTTAGGATGTCATCAAGTTATTGCTTTTGCAGATATCAGGGACAAGATGAATATGTTAGCTAAAATGTTTGATTTACAGATTATTTAGGAATTAATCAATCTATTTGATTGATTTAAATAAACTACCAGAAGGTAGAAAAAGAAAGGAAAGAGGAGAAAAAAATGAAAAAATTTCTAACAATTCTAATGTGCGTCTTCATGTTGTTTTCAGTTGCTGCATGTGATGGAAATGAAGGCGGAAAAGATGATGGACCAATTATTGTTGGTTGTTTACAGGACTTAACTGGACCAACTAGCACTTTAGGAAAATCAGTTTTAAAAGGTGTTGAAGATGCTATTGCTGATATCAATGCTAAAGGTGGAATTAATGGTCGTGAAGTACAATTAAAGACTTACGATACAGCTGCTGACACTACTGAAGCTGTCAATGCATATATTAATGCAGTAACAGTTGACAAAGTACATGTCATAGTTGGACCACCAATTGCTAATATCGTTAATGCGTTAAAAGCAACAACAGCTGATTACACAGTTCCGATGATTACTTTAGCGGTAGACCCTAAATGTTATGCTGATGAAAGTGGAAAATTATATGAGTATCTATTCTGTGCTCAACCTTCAACAGTAACTCAAGGTTCTATAATGGCTACTTATGCTATTAAGGAAGCTGGATTAAAGAATATTGGTGTCTTCTATACACAGGATAACTCTTATTCTGTAGGTTTAGTTGATCCATTCTTAAATACAGCTGCAGAATTAGGTCATCCAGTTGCTGAAGCAAACATTATCGGCTATAATTCATCTGAAACTGATGTAAAAACGCTAATTCAACCATTAGTTGATGCTGGTGTTGATGCAATTTATTGCCCTAACTACACTAAACCATTAATTTTAATTGCTCAAGCTTTAAATGATTTAGGCTATAAAGGCAAAATCATCTCTGGTTTAGATGGTGCTCCAGCTTTCAATACTCAATTTGGTGGCGATTGCTCTAACTTGTTCTTCATAAATAATATTGATGTATATGAAGAAAAGACTGCTGCAATGATCGCATCACTAGGCGATAGCGTTGGTGCTCCTAATAAGTATTTCTTAGGCTATGACTCAATGCAAATGTTAGGTGAGATTATTGCTAAAGTAGGTACAGATGGTGCAGCTGTTGCTAAAGAATTAGAATCTTATTCTTACACAGGATTAACTGGAACAATTACTATGGATCCTGAAACTCATATGCCTATTAAGAGTACTCCAATGTTCATGTATACATATGATTATCAGACAGCTGTAATGCTGAAAAAATATCCAGAAGAGTAAGTTTTAAAAGCATTTGTAGTAGGTTAGGCCACAGAAAATGTGGCCTAACTTTTAAAAAAGGAGGCATTTATGTCATTACAAATTTTAGTAAACGGGATAGCAACTGGTTCAGTTTATGCTTTGATTGCTATTGGGTTTGCTCTTGTATTTAATATTTTAAAGTTTTCTAATTTTTCATATGGAGCTACAATGACCGTTAGTGCCTTTACGGCCTATTTTTTAGTAGCTTCCAAAGGATATGGCTTAGTACCAACTCTTTTGGTTTCAGCAATTGCTGGAGCAGTAGTTTCTTTGTTTGGTGAGTTTGTCGGATTTAGAAGAATATTATTAAATAATTCACCAACAACGTATTTTTTTGTTTCGTCAATTACTCTAGCAACACTGTATGAAGGATTAGTTACTATTAAAGTAGGAGCTTCATTTTTCCGTTATCCAGATTTTTTCTCTGTTTCCACTTTAAATTTTGCCGGAACAGTTATTTCAAAAAGCGATATCATTATGTTTATTATTAGTGCTATAGCTTTAGGGATATTAGCTTTTATCATTCAAAAAACTCGAATAGGAAGAGCTTTAAGAGCTGTATCATTTGACCGTGAAGCAGCGCAATTAATGGGTATTAATTCTACTTTAATTATTCAGATTACCTTTGTTCTTTCTGGTATTTTTGCTGGATTGGCAGGTTGTTTTTTAGGTATTAAATATACTTTGACTCCAACCTTAGGTAGTTTAGTTGTCAAAGGTTTTATATCTTCTGTTATTGGGGGATTAGGTTCTTTAGTTGGAGCAGTTGTGGGAGCTATGCTTTTAGGTATTGCGGAAGCAATTTGCTTAAAGATATTTGGTTCAGGTTGGGCAACAATAGTTACATTTGCAATTATGTTATTATTCTTGCTAGTTAGACCACAGGGCATTGCAGGAAGTAATGTTCAAGAGAAAGCATAGGAGGTTAAGTTATGGCACTATTTATTAACGTTTTAACCCAAGTTTGTATTACTCTGGTAGCAGTTTGCGGCATTTATGTTTTAACTGGCTTAACTGGAATGTTCTCTTTAGGTTCTGCAGCTTTTATGGCTATTGGTGCTTATGCAAGTGGACTGATTACTATTAAATTAGGCTTACCTGTAATTGTTTCATTCATTTTGGCAATTTTAATGGCAGTAGCAATAGGATTTATTATTGGACTGCCAGTAGTGAAACTTAGAAGAGATTATATTTCTTTAGTTACTTTAGGTTTTGGTGAATCTATTGCTCAGCTATTAATTCAAATGAATTACTTAACTGGTGGAGCTAATGGTTTATTAGGAATTCCAAGAAAAGTAAAATGGCCAATTGCTTTGGCCAGCGCGATAGTTTCAATTACTTTAGTCGCTATGTTTAAACGTTCAAAATATGGCAGGCAATGTATTGCGGTCAAATCGGATGAGTTAGCAGCTGAAGCTATGGGTATAAATTCTAGTAGAATTAAAATGATAGCCTTTTTGCTATCATGTGCTTTAACAGCTTTTGCTGGTTGCTTGTATAGTTTTTATATGGGATATGTTGATCCAGGAATCTTTGGTTGGAAAAAATCAGCTGACTGGGTTATCATGGTATTTTTTGGTGGTGTAAACTCTTTAACGGGTTCTATTTTTGGAGCTACCATTTTATCAGCTTTACCACAGTTTATGCGTTCTTTAAGAGATTATCGCTATGTTGTTTATGCCATAATGGTAATTTTAATTATCAACTTTAAACCTAATGGTTTACTAGGAGAATGGGAACTGACACCAACTCATATAAAAGAAACATTTAAAAAGATAAAAAATAAGTTTAATAAAAATTCAAAGGAGAGTTAAGATGGCATTGTTGGAGATTAAAAATATTTATAAAAATTTTGGCGGAATCAAAGCTATCAATGACTTTTCTCTAGTAGCTAATAAAGGGGAAATTCATGGTATTATTGGCCCTAACGGTGCTGGTAAAACAACCATATTTAATACAATCACTGGCATTTATAATGCTGATAAGGGAGAAATATTTTTAGATGGTAAAAATATAACTAAGTTACCACAATACCAGATTACTAGATTAGGAATCGCTCGTACTTTTCAAAACATTCGTTTATTCAGTGGATTGACTGTTGAAGAAAATATTTTATGTGCTTTTGATTTTATGTGTCAATATAACCTTGTGGGCGGTTTATTACCTACTAAACTTCGTTTTAAGGAAGAAAAAAGAGCAAGAGAACTATGTCGAAATTATTTGGAAATATTTGGTATGCTTGAGTACCTTCATGAAAAACCAGAAAATCTATCTTATGGAAATCAAAGAAAGATTGAAATTGCTAGAGCTTTAATGTGTAAACCAAAGATTCTGTTATTGGATGAACCTGCTGCTGGTTTAACACCTACAGAAGTTAGTGAATTAACAGAGTTACTTAAAAAGATTTCCAAAAAGTTTGGTTTTGCAATATTACTAATTGAACATCGTTTGGATTTAGTAATGAGTATTTGTGAAAAAATACATGTACTAAATTTTGGCGAAACAATTGCAGTGGGAACTGCTGAAGAGGTTCAAAATAATCCGAAAGTTATTGAAGCTTACTTAGGTGTGGAGGAATAAGTATGAAAATGGTATATGAACAATTGAAATATGCTGGATTAACACCAGTAGTCGTTATTGAAAACAGTGATGATGCCATCGCTACTGCTAAAGCACTTTTAGCTGGTGGTATTAAAACTATGGAAATTACTTTTCGTACCGCTGCTGCTAAAGATTCAATTGCCAAAGTAGCTAGTAATGTACCAGAAATGTGTGTTGGTGCAGGAACAATTTTAAATTTAGATCAATGCTTAGAGGCGCTGAAAGCTGGAGCAAAGTTTATTGTTTCGCCAGGTTTTGATGAAAAAATAGTTAAATATTGCGTTGAACATGATGTAATGGTTATACCTGGATGTGTTACTCCAAGTGAAATTATGGCTGCTAAAAAATTTGGTTTAAAGGTTATTAAATTTTTCCCAGCTAATGTTTATGGTGGCTTAAGTGGAATGAAAGCTTTAAGTGGACCTTTTGGAGATATTCAGTTTTTACCAACAGGTGGTATAAATGCAGATAATGTTGCTGAATACATTAGCGAACCTTATGTATTTGGTGTAGGTGGCAGTTGGGTATGTACTAAGAAAGATATTTCTGAGCATAATTTTGAGAAAATTACCAGTTTATCTAAACAAGCTTTAAAGACAATTTTAGGATATGAAATTGCTCATATTGGAATAAATTGCCAAGATGATGTAACTGCCAAAGATGTTTGCCAAAAATTTATAAATGGTTTTGATTTTGAATCTAAGGAAGGAAATTCATCAATTTTTGTTACTGACAAAATTGAAGTCATGAAAACACAATATTTAGGTAAAAATGGCCATATCGCTATTAGAACAAATAGGGTTGATTTAGCAATTAAAGATTTAGAGTCTAAAGGTTACAGATTTAATATGAGTACTGCTAAATATAATGGTGAAAAGATAAAAACAGTTTATTTGCAAGATGAAATTCAAGGATTTGCCATTCATTTGTTGCAAAAATAGGAGGGAGTTTATGAAAATATTAACATTTGGAGAAATTATGTTAAGACTAAAAGCAGTTGGTCAAGAAAGACTGCTACAAACTGGCATGTTAGAAGCTACCTTTGGTGGTGGTGAAGCTAATGTGGCAGTTAGTTTAGCTAATTATGGTATGGATGCACAATTTTTTACTATATTGCCAGACAATGTTTTGACTGAGTTGTGTAAAGGAGAATTAAGAAAATTTAATGTTGATGTTTCAAAAATTCAGTATGGTAAAGGAAGATTAGGAATTTACTTTTTAGAAGCTGGTGCTAATCAGTTGCCTAGTAAGGTGCTTTATGATCGTGCTAATTCTTCAATTGCTTTAGCGAAAGTAGGAGATGTTAACTGGGATCAGGTCTTTGAAAAAGTTGAGTGGTTACATATTACTGGAATAACTCCAGCAATCAGTCATTCATGCATGGAATTAAGTTTGGAGTGTGTAAAAGTTGCTAAAAAGAAAAACATTACAGTTTCTTGTGATTTAAACTATCGTAAAAACTTATGGAAATATGGTATAGAAGCTAAAGAAGTTATGAGAGAGTTAGTCAAGTATGTTGATATAGTTATTGCTAATGAAGAAGATGTTCAAAAATCTTTAGGTATAACCATAGATGTTACTGTTGAATCAGGAGAACTTGATAAGGATAAATACAGAATTTTATCAGAAAAAGTTTTAGATCGTTATCCAAATATAAAGTTAATTGCCATTACCTTAAGAGAATCTAGTTCAGCTGACATAAATGGTTGGTCAGCATGTTTAAATGATAGAAATAATTTCTATTTATCTACTAAATATGAAATTAGAGATATCGTAGATAGGGTAGGTGGTGGAGATTCATTCTGCGGTGGCTTGATTTATGGATTGAATTCATATGACAACTATCAGCAGGCTTTAGAATTTGCAGTAGCAGCTAGTTGTTTGAAACATTCAATTATTGGTGACTTTAATAGAGTTTCTGTAAGTGATGTTGAAAAACTTATGCTAGGTGATGGAAGTGGACGAGTAGTCCGTTAGGAGATGTATGATGAAAGATGTAATGCTTCAAGTTAAAGATTTAAGTGTCAACTATGGACATGTTGAGGCTTTAAAAAAAATCAATATAGATGTTAAACGAGGTCAGATTACCTCAATTGTTGGAGCCAATGGTGCCGGAAAGTCTACACTTCTTAAAACAATATCTGGACTAGTAAAACCTTTAGAAGGTGAAATTCTATTTGAAGGTCAACCAATTCCAAAAAGAGCTCATAAAATTGTTTCTCAAGGTATCGTACATGTCCCTGAAGGTCGTCGTACTTTTTCTGGCTTGACAATTACCGATAACTTATTGGTTGGTGGTTTTTTATCAAGTGGAAAAGAATTAAGCGACAATATTGAAAAGCAGTTTGAATTATTTCCAATACTAAGAGAAAGAAAAAATCAATTTGCAGGAACTTTATCTGGTGGTGAACAGCAAATGCTTGCTGTTGCTAGAGGATTAATGAGTAATCCTAAAATATTGCTTTTAGATGAACCTTCAATGGGTTTAGCTCCTTTAATAGTTAATCAGATTTATGAAATTATTCAGAAGGTAAAAGATAGAGGGATTACCGTTTTGTTAGTTGAACAAAATGCAAAAAAAGCATTATCTATTTGTGATTATGCTTATGTTATTGAAAATGGAGAAATTAAACTACAGGGGACTGGAGAAGAGTTGTTAAATTCTGAAGAAGTCAAAAAAGCATATCTTGGAGGTAAATAATGAAACGAATCAACCTAAAGACAATAGGTGAAATGGTTGGAGTTTCAGCATCGACAGTATCACGAGTTCTTAATGGTAAAAGTTATGTTAACGAGAAGACTCGTAAAAAAGTTTTAGAAGCAATTTCTAAAACCAACTATCAGCCTAATGAATTAGCGCAGAGCTTAAAAATGGGTTCTTCTACTGCTATATGTTTGATGATCCCTTCTATTCAAAATTTGATTTTTGCTCCAATTTGTAAGGGACTAGAAAAAGTAGCACGAGAAAGAGGATATATTGTAGTTTTATGCAATACCGATGAAGATGAGGAAATGGAAAAGATTTATATCGAAAAAATGCAAAGTCGATGGACCGATGGATTTGTCTTTGCTTGTGCTAAAGCCAATGAAGAAAATGTGCGCTCTCTTCAAAAAACGGGTGTGCCAATAGTATTGGTTAATCGCTATAATGAAGATGATATAGATAACATTGATATTGTGGGAGTAGATAATTTCAAAGCAACTTATGATGGAATGAAATATCTTATAAGTCGAGGATGTAAACGTATTGCTTTTGCGATGGGGGAGCAAAGACTGTTCTTTTATCGTGAAAGATTAAGAGGTTATAAAGCTGCTCTTATTGATAGTGGTATGGAGTATGACGAGAGTCTAGTAATGTATGAAAAAAAATCAGCAGAGGACTTTTATCATTTAACGCAAGAATTAATAAAAAGGGATGAGAATATTGATGCTATATTTGCCTCATCAGATCCTAAAGCCATTGTTATTATGCGTGCTTTACATGATATGGGTATTAGAATTCCAGAAGATGTGTCAGTGCTGGGGTTTGATGATGTAGAGTTGAGCGCTATTTTAGAACCACCATTGTCGACAGTTCGTCAGCCATTTTATCAATTTGGTATAACTGCTGGAAATGCTTTAATTAATCAAATAGAATATAAAAATGCTAATGGTGTTTTACCACCTAGCAAAAGATATATTCTAGATCATGAAATTGTTGTAAGAAAATCTACTAAATAGGAGGTAATTTATGAGTAAACATGAAACTTTTAGTTTTAAAACATTAGAAGAAATTCAAGATAAAATAAAAAATCTTGGTCTTGATATCAGGTTAGATAATGATTTTAGCCCACTTTTTAAGCCAAGAAAGGTTGGAAGCAAGATTGCACCAAACTCAATGGCTACCTTGCCAATGGAGGGATGTGACTCTAATACTGATGGTTCACCAAGTGAGTTGGTTTATGAAAGATATAAAAAAGCAGCTGCTGGTGGTTATGGATTAATTTGGTGGGAGGCAAATGCGGTTGTTGAAGAAGGAAAAGCTAATGAATTACAGATGATGCTTACTGCTTCTAATCAAAGTAAATTTGCTGATTTATTAAAAGAAGTTAATAAAATTGCTGAAGAAAGAAATGGTTATCGCCCACTGCATATTTTACAGTTGACTCATTCTGGACGTTATAGTAGACCAGAAGGGCATATCTCAAGACCTTTAGTTGCTTATAATGACCCAATCCTAGATAAAGGAAATGAAATTGTGGTTACTGATGAATATTTAGATTCTTTAATTGGAAGATATGTATATTCAGCTAAATTGGCTCAAGAAGTTGGTTTTGATGGAGTTGACATTAAAGGTTGTCACAGATACTTAATCAATGAACTTTTGGCTAGCCATACTAGGGAAGGCAAATATGGAGGAAGTTTCGAAAATCGTTCACGTTTTTTAATAGAAACAATTAAAGCAGTTAAAAAAGCTGTTGGAAAAGATTTTATTGTTGCTTCACGTTTTAATGTCTTTGATGCTCACCCATATCCTTATGGATTTGGTAGTGATCATGATGATATGTGGAAGTTTGATCCTAGTGAACCGGTAAAACTAGTAAAACTAATGATAGAAAACGGAGTTGAATTATTGTCTAATTCAGCAGGTAATCCTTATTACATATATCCACAGGTCACACGACCTTTTGATAAATCTTCTTATGGAATACCAATACCTGATGAACATCCTTTAGAAAGTATTGAAAGATTATTTAAACTTACAGAAGTAGTTCAGAAAGCTGCAGGTGATGTGCCAGTTGTTGGTAATGGTTATTCTTGGTTAAGACAGTTTATCCCATATGTTGGAAGTGCAAATCTAAAAGCTCAAAGATGCTCTTTTGTTGGATTTGGCAGAAGTAGCCTTGCTTATCCAGATGGACCTTATGACTTGATTCATCAAGGTTATATGGATCCTAAAAAATGTTGTATTAGCTGTTCACTTTGCACACAAATAATGAGAGACCATGGAACAACAGGTTGCGTGGTTAGAAATAGCAAAGTTTATATGCCGTTATATAAGAAATTTAACGCAGAAGCTGTTAAAAGAGAAAATCGTATTGTAAAGGAGGAATAAAGATGAAAAAAGTTGCAATTGTTACGGGTGGTAGCAGAGGAATAGGTTTAGCTATTGTAAAACAATTGGCTAAAGATGGTTTTAATGTCTTAATGGTAGCCACAAAACCTAAAGAAAATAATCAAGAAGTACTGAATCAATTGGCTAAGCAAGGTTATACCGTAGCTTACAGCCAAGCAAATATTGGTAATAGTGATGATCGTAAAAAAATTGTTAAAGAAGCCCTCAAGCATTTTGGTCGAATTGATGTGTTAGTTAATAATGCAGGTGTAGCTCCATTGGAAAGAAACGATTTACTAGAAATGACTGAAGAAAGCTTTGATCGTGTTATCGGAATCAATACTAAAGGAACGATGTTTTTAACTCAAGCTGTAGCAAAACAGATGATTTCTCAAGAAGAAGTTGATGGACGAAAGGGTGTTGTTGTAAATATTAGTAGTTGTTCTTCAGTTGTTAGTTCGACTTCTAGAGGTGAATATTGCATTTCTAAAGCTGGTGTTACTGCTTTGACAATGTTGTATGCTGATAGGCTTGCTTCTGAAAAAATCTGGGTTCATGAAGTTAGACCAGGAGTAATTGCGACAGATATGACATCTACAGTGGAAGCAAAATATAATAAATTAATTGATGAGGGGGCATTTCCAATTGCTAGATGGGGCTTGCCAGAAGATGTTGCTAATGTTGTTTCAGCTTTCGTCAGTGACAAATTCCAGTATACTACTGGAAACTATGTGGATGTTGATGGTGGATTCCACATACAGAGGTTATAACTATGAAAGATTATTCGTTGGAATTTAAAAAAGTTAATACGGTTATAGTTGGCAGTGGCGCTGCAGGTTTTAATGCTGCTTGTCGTTTATGGCAATATGGTCAGCATGATATTTTACTGGTTAGTGAAAATCTATATGCGGGTACTAGTCGTAATACGGGTTCTGACAAACAAACTTACTATAAACTTACATTATCTGGAGATACCAATGATTCAGTCTATGAAATGGCCCAAACATTATTTGAAGGTAAATGTATGGATGGTGATATCGCTTTGTGTGAAGCTGCTTATAGCGTGCCATGTTTTATGCGCTTGTGTGAACTGGGAGTTGAGTTTCCAGTTAATCGTTATGGCGAATATATCGGTTATAAAACAGACCATGATCCTAAAAATCGTGCTACTTCTGTTGGCCCATATACTTCTAAACGAATGACTGAAGCTTTACAAAAGCAATTTGAAGAGTACAATATTCCTTTTTGGAATAAACTACAAGTCATTAAAATAATATCTGATAATGAAAAAGTATATGGATTAATTGGCTTGGATTTATCTAAAAATGACGAAAAGAAAAAATATGTAATTATTGAAGCAGAAAATGTGGTGTATGCTACTGGAGGACCAGCGGGAATTTATGCTAATGCAGTATATCCTGCTTCACAACATGGTTCTTCTGGTTTAGCTTTTGAAGCAGGAGTAAAGGGAAAAAACTTGACTGAATGGCAATTTGGTTTGGCTTCGGTTAAACCACGTTGGAATGTTTCAGGTACTTATATGCAAGTTTTACCAAAAGTATTAAGTACTGATAAAGATATGAATGATTCTAAAGAGTTTTTGTTAGATTACTTTGAAACACCAGAAAAAATGGCTTCTAAGTTGTTTTTAAAGGGATATCAATGGCCTTTTGATGCTAGAAAAGTAAGTGAAGGAAGTTCTATTATTGATATTTTAGTTTATCTAGAATTATTAAAAGGTAGAAGAGTTTTCTTGGATTATAGAGATGAACCAAATGGTTATTTAGACTTAAACAATTTAGAACATGAGGCTTTTGAATATTTAAAAAATGCTAACGCTTTAGTTAGTAAACCAATAGAAAGATTAAAAATCATGAATCAACCTGCAATTGATTTCTATAGAGACTTCAATGTAGATTTAGAAAC
>JAAZJL010000082.1 GCA_012800355.1 Erysipelotrichia bacterium
CAGAGGCATTTTATAAGAGTTTACCGTTTATGCTGACTTTACTAGCGCTAGTATTTATTAGTAAAAATGATAAAGCACCGAAAGCTAGTGGGCAACCATACGATAAAGGAAGACGATAAAAACAAACCTCATCATTAGTTGATGAGGTTTTTAGTTGTTAAATAATATTATTGTTTAAATTTAATTATTTTTCGTTATTTGAAAATAATTGTTCTTCTTTTGTAACGATACCTGCTTCAGTGGTAATAAATAGGGCAGCCACACTGGTAGCATTAGTAAGTGCAAATCTAGTCACTTTTGTTGGATCAACAATGCCTTCTTCAAACATGTCAACCCATTTTCCTGTTTTAGCATTGAAACCGATATTGTCCGATACTTCTAATTGTTTTTTTATTATCTTATTACCATCGTAGCCAGCATTTTCAGCTATTTGATATAAAGGCAAAAGAATGGCATCAAAGATACAGTCAATACCTTTTTGTACATCAACTAAATCACTTTTTAAAAGGCTTTTACAATTTTTATAAATATTAGCAAAAGCAGCTCCTCCACCAATTAAAATACCTTCAGCAACAGCTGCTTTAGTAGCATTTAGGGCATCTTCAATACGCAATTTCTTTTCGCGCATTTCTGATTCTGTTGGAGCTCCAACCTTGATAATGGCAACACCATTAGTTAACTTTGATAGTCTTTCAGACAATCGTTTTTTATCAAAATCATAAGAAGCAGTTTCAATTAAGTTTTTAATTTCCATCTTTCTATTTTCAATTAACTCTTTATCACCACTTCCATGAACGATAGTGGTGCTTTCTTTTTTAACGATGATCTTGCCAGCTGTTCCTAAGTCTTCAGATTTGAGATCTTTTAAAGACATATTTAATCCTTTAGAAACAAATTTACCACCTGTTAAAATTGCGATATCTTCTAAGATGGCTTTTTGATTATCGCCATAGCCTGGAGCTTTTACAGCCACCACATTAAAGATACCTCTTAACTTATTAACAACTAAAGCAGTTAAGACATCATTTTCAATATCATCTGCGATAATTAAAAGGCTTTTATTAACTTGAATAATATGTTCTAGAATCGGAAGAACATCTTGTAAATTAGTAATCTTATAGTCAGTAATTAAGATATAAGGATTTTCAAACTCACATTTATCTTGACTTGTTACCATATATGGAGACATATAGCCTCTATCAAATTCTAAACCTTCAACAATTTCTAACTCTGTTTCAAATCCTTTAGATTCATCTACTGTGATAACTCCATCATTTCCGACTTTTTGCATGGCTTGAGCAATGTAATTGCCAATTTCTTCACTGGAAGCAGAAATAGCAGCAACTTGAGCAATATCTTTAGAACTAGATACATCTTTAGTTTTTTCTAACAATTTTTCTGAAATGAATTTACATGCTTTTTCCATTCCTTCTTTCAAAAAGACGGGATTAGTTCCATTTTCTACACATTTAATACCATTATGAATGATTGCTTGAGCCAGAAGTGCAGCAGTGGTAGTTCCATCTCCTGCCACATCATTGGTTCTGTTAGCAACTTCATAAACGAGTTTAGCTCCCATATTAGCAAACTTATCTTCCAATTCAATTTCTTTAGCAATAGTCACTCCATCATTGGTAATTAAAGGGGAACCAAAAGGTTTTTCTAAAACCACATTCCTACCTTTTGGACCTAAAGTAACTTTAACGGTGTCCGCTAAGATATCAACACCTTTTAATAAACTTTTTCTAACATCTTTAGAATATTTAACTTCTTTAGCCATAATATCAATCTAAGGCTTTAAAGCCTTCTCCTTCATTAGCAGCAATATAAACAGCTTCTGGTAATAATTCTCTTAAACTATGAACTTTATATTCGTTTTCATTTTTGCCAACAATGATGGTAAAATCATCAGGAAGACAAAATTCACTCATTACTTGCCTACAAACTCCACATGGATAACAGTAGCTTGTAACGCCTTCCTTATCATTACCACCGACAATAGCAATAGCTTTAAAATTATAGATTCCTTCAGAAATCGCTTTGAAAAAAGCAGTTCTTTCAGCACAATTAGTAGCAGTAAAGCCACCATTTTCGATATTACAACCTTTATACACTTTATCATCAGAAGTCAGCAAAGCTGCACCAACTTTCCAATGAGAATAGGGTGCATAAGCCATTTCTCTAGCTTCTAAGGCTAATTTTACTAGTTCAGAATAATTCATACTTGACACTCCTTTTTTAGTTTTCTACTAGTTATATTTTACTTTACAAGTTAACTTCATTCAAGTTAATAGAAAAAAGCACATTGAAGTGTGTGGTTAATATGTGATAATGTCTTAATCATTAATACGGTAAAATGTCCCGAATTATAATATGAGTGATATTGTGTGATTTAGATGATTGCATTAATCTTTAAAAATTGGAATTTTTTTCATTGCCTTTCAGTTGTACTTGCAATAGCTCTATCCTTCCCATTCCCGTTTAAATCCATTGACAGCATATTCTTTCAGCTCATCATTGGGAATCCATTCTCTTTCATCACTCCATAGATGGCTGACAATGTCAATAATTGCGCCTTTATCTAACAGTCCATATATATGTGGATAATCAAATTTTCCACCATTTTCCCATTTTACTTCGCATTTTAACTGCTCAGTATCAATTAAAAGGATTATCCTTTCAGCGTAATCATTTTTAAAATTCGGCGCTACCAGATAATATGTATCTAAATCCGAGCAATGAATAAAACCGCATTTTTCCAGACTTTTTGTTCCGTAACTGCCTGTTTCAATCTCTTTTTCAAATTCAGCCTTATTAACGGAGTGAATAATAATCATATGCCCAGCCCCTTTCTCTGAAACAAATTTTAGTTTAGCTTACTCAATTTTATCATATTCTTATTTTTTGAATAATGTTATTTATCAGAATTATAACTAGCCAACAATATAGATAATCTTATTGTTTAGTTGTAAAACACAGTTTAAACAAGACATTAAATTTCACTAGTGTTTTGTTTATTCTAGGACATTTTCGCATATTATTGACAGTTAATAGAAAAAAGCACATTGAAATGCTTTTTAATATTATGATTTATTGCTTAATTTTATAATAGATAATCAAGAGCCATCATGATTATAAAACCAATAATAAGTCCATATGTTGC
>JAAZJL010000083.1 GCA_012800355.1 Erysipelotrichia bacterium
ATTGAGTATGAAACACCTAAATCACCACTTAACATGTTTTTAATATAAAGAAAGAAGCGAACTGCTACAGGTTTATCTAATCCATATTTAGTATATAAAACTGCAATCTGTGCTTCTGACAATTTTTCATCATTAAAAGGTGAACCTGGCATTAGGTCCATGAGAATAAAGAGCACAAGTAAAATAAATAATAGTGTTGCTATAGATACTAGAATTCTCTTTGAAATATATTTCTTCATAAAGGTTTCCTTTCTTGCAACAAATTAGAACGATTATTTGCATAATCGTTCTAATAAGCATTCTAATAATTAATCAACAAATACAATGTGACGATAACTATCTACCGCTGCAACGTGGAATCTAATTCCAGTAATTTTTGGACTGATTAACATTGCATTTCCAGCTTGGAAGATAGGAACTATACCAGCATCTTCAGTAACCAAAACTTTTTCAGCTGCTAAAAAGTCTTCCCATCTTGTTAATGGATCTGTATCTGCTGCTTCAGCATGTTTTACTAAAGCATCATATTCTTCGCTAGCATAACCGCCTGTGCTTCGCCAGCTAGTAAATAAATCCATGTAAGTTTGTGGATCACCATAGTCAGGACCCCAACGAGTTAACGAAACATCAAATTCTGCTTTTCCACCTTCTAAGGTAGCTCTTTGCATCATTAGACGAGTATTTTTTGGTTTACCATTTAATTCAACTGTAAATCCAACCTTTTCTAAGAAAAATTGAATTTGTTCAGCTGCTTTAATTTCTGAATCACCTTGGTCAGTATCATAAATTAAATTGATAGTAATATCATGACCTAATTCGGCAACTGCCTTATCATAGTATTCTTTAGCCTTTGCTTCATTGTATTCCATAACGCTTCCATTATCATCACGGAAATCTTTTCCTGTTTCAGGGTTATTAGCTAAATTAAATGGAACAATACCTTCAGCAGCAACTGATCCATTGTTTAATACAGTTGCAATTACTTCTCTGTCAATAGCATAAGACATTGCTAGTCTCGCATTGACATTAGTCATAGCTGTTGGTCCAACAGTTTTATTGATGTTAATTAACAAGTAGAATAAGAATCCTGATAAACGACGAGTAAATCCAGCTTTTTCTTTATTAGCTTCAACTTGTTCACCAGATAAATTAACAGTATCAAGTAAGCCTGATTCATACTCCATTAAAGCCGTTTGAGTATCATTTACAACACGAAAGATAATTTTATCTGGAGTCTTATCAGTCTTAAAGTTTTCATAGTTCCAATATTTATCATTAATTGTAAACTCATATGAATAGTTTGCTTCCCAAGCAGACATTACCCATGGTCCTGAGTAAATCATATTGTCTACTGATAAAGCGTATTGGTCACCTTGAGCTTACACAAACTCTTCATTTAGTGGAAATAAAGTAGGGAACGCCAACATACTTAAGAAGAATCCTGATGGTTTTGTTAATGTAACTTGGAGTGTTTTATCATCTAAAGCCACAACACCTAAATCATCGACTGTGTAACCACTGTCTGGATCATAACAACTAGCACCAACAATATTTGCTGTTTCTAAAAACCAGTTATATTCTGATGCAAAGTCAGGATTGACAACTCTTTTCCAAGCATAGACGAAGTCGTGTGCTGTAATTGGTGCCCCATTAGACCAGATTGCATTTTCCTTAATTTTGAAAGTGTAAACTGTTCCTGTTTCATCAATCGTATATGATTCAGCTAAATCACATACTGGCAGATTGTTTTCATCTAATTCGATTAGACCGGCCATACACATATCTTGAGCACTAAATGAACCGCCGTCTGTCGCAATCTGAGTATCCATTGAAATGACATCAGATGGAACCTGTATAGTTACAACTTTTTCTTTAGCTGGTTTTTCACCATTACATCCCACCAATAATGCCAAAATCATTAAACATACTAATAATTTTTTCATTTTTGAAATCCTCCCTCTTAGTAATGCGTTAAGTTTACACCACAATGAAATATTTTTCAAGCATTATTTTCATTATTTTTTCATTTTTTATGTAAATATTTTCATTTTCTTTCGTAATAAAGGGCTACTCAAGTAGCCTTTTATTATCTTATTTAACTTTTATTGCCCCTAATGAGACAAATCTACCATTTGTTTTAGCAAACAAGATGGCATTATTTCCTTTAAAGTCTAATTTTATTTTTTCTTCTAGTGAATAAACAATTCCACCGAACATAACACTAGTTAACAAATAGTTTCCAACTGCTGCTCTGATGGTAGTTTCCATACCAGTAGGCATTGAAGAATAAACCTCAGCATCAATTTTGCCTTCTTCACTAATGTTTACAAACTCTGGTCTAATACCAATAACAAAATCTTCTTTTGTAACATTTTCTACATCATCAAAATCTTGTTGTTCATCAATCAGTGGAATGCGATATTTAAAACTTACTTCTTTATTGGCTTTTTCAACATAACCTTTTTGATTAATCTTTTTGGTTTCTTCTTCCTTTTTCTTTTCATCAATGCTGGCTTGTTTTTGATACCACTGATTAATATCTACTTTCCCGTTTGGAATAAACTCAATTTTTGTTCCATCAAATATTTCTAACTCTATATTACCAACATCATTCTGTTTTCCTTTGGCTTCAATAAAGTTAATTGCTGGATTCCCAACAAAGTCAGCCACAAACAAATTATTTGGCTTAGCATAAACATCTAAAGGAGCATCGTATTGCTGTAAGATACCGTTGTCAATCAAACAGATTTTAGTTGCTAAAGTCATCGCTTCCATCTGATCATGAGTAACATAAACAAAAGTCGACCCAGTTTCTAAGTGTAGTCTTTGTAATTCTGAGCGCATTTCTAATCTCAGTTTTGCATCTAGATTACTTAAAGGTTCATCCATAAATAACACTGTTGGTTCTGGCGCTAATGTTCTAGCAATCGCCACACGTTGTTGTTGGCCACCACTTAATTCTGCAGGATAACGATCCATAAACATTCCAATTTTAACAATTCTCGAAACTCTTCTTACAATTAAATCAATTTCTTCTTTCGTCAGCTTACGTGTTTCCATAACTGGTTTATCATCTTTTAGATATACGTAATCTTTACTATAAAAGAAACCTTCGTTTTTGGCTTTTTCTTCAGCTTTTTCTAACAAATCCTTTAATTCTTGAACTTTCTTTGAAGCAATAACTTTGTAGTCTTTTCTCTCCAATTTATAAGACATTATTTTTTTAGCTGTAAACTGTGATATTTCAAAACGATCAATAAGTTTCAAAATAGCCTTGTTTTCATCTAATTTATTATTTTTATCAAAACATTCATCAATTACTTTTATAATCTCTTCAGGCTTGGCCAAAATTTCTACGAGTTTAGCATTGATTCTACTGTCAAAGTCTACTTTTTCCATTTCTTCTTTAACATTTGTTAAACCAAAAGAGATGTTTTCATAAACAGTCATATTTGGCCACAAAGCATAGTTTTGAAACAAAAACCCCACTTTACGTTTATTAGCAGGGATGTTAATTCCCTCTTTTGAATCAAACACAACTCTATCGCCAATAGTAATTCTTCCGCTAGTAGGAGTTTCCAGTCCTGCAATCATTCTTAAAGTCGTAGTTTTTCCGCATCCTGAAGGCCCTAATAACGTTACAAAAGCATTGTCATCAATTACTAAATTTAAGTCATCTACTGCATAGAATTTATCCCAACGTTTTGTTATATTCGTTAATACAATTTCCGGCATATTTTATCCTCCTATTCCTTCATCTAAACTAGCTCCAGTAATCTTATTTACTAAAGCATTACTTATCAATATAGTGATAATTAATATCAGATTAATACCACTTGAAAATATTAATATTGAACCAGTTAAAGATGCTTACAAGCAACAAACTATTACTGACTTAGATATTGAACTAGCTAAAGGTAGTGCTATTTGTGGTGTAAGTTATGAATATATATATGCTAATGAAGAAGCTCAACCAAAAAGTGCAATGCTTGATGATCTAAGTGTTATTTTAGTTAGAGATAATACGATAGAGCATAACAAGTTATTTGCTGTGATGTTTCAGTATATTTATAACAAAAATAAAACTCTTGATTATACTGAAATAATGATTGCTGATAAAACGAAAATTACTACTTACAAATTAAAAGGGTCTAGTTTATCAAAAATAAAGGAACAAAAACATGTATTTGGCGATGTTCCTGTAATTAAATATCGAAATAATGCTGAAAAAATGGGTGATTTTGAACCAGTGATATCATTAATCAATGCTTATAATTTATTACAAAGCGATAGAATTAATGATAAGGAACAGCTAGTAGATGCAATATTGTGTTTTTATGGCATGGATTTTGATGCAAATGATGCTAGTGATTTAAAAGCGCATCGAGTTATAGCAAAAATACCATCAGATGGAAAAGTAGAATATTTAGTTAAAACCTTAAATGAAACTGATACTGATATTTTAAGAAAAACTATTGAGAATGATATTCATAAAATCAGTATGACTCCAAATATGGGTGATGAAAACTTTGTTGGTAATAGTTCTGGCGTAGCTATTCGTTATAAATTATTACCATTTGAACAGAATATTAAAAATAAAGAAAGATATTTTGAAAAAGGTTTAATGGAAAGATTTGAACTCTACAATAATTTTTTAAATACTAGTAGCAAGATGGAAAAAGTACCTATTACTGAAGTTGATGCAGTATTTAAACGTAACTTACCAAGTAATGACTTTGAAACTAGTCAAATGATTGCTAATTTAAATGGAGTTGTAGATCAGGAAACTCTAATAGCTCAGTTATCTTTTGTCAAAGATGCTAAAGAGATAGTTGAATTAGCAATTAAAGAACAAGAAATAAGACAAACACTACCATCTTATGAAGAATTAGAGGATGAATAATGTCATCTTACTGGAAAAAAAGAGCTAATCAGAGATTTGCTGAATCAGAAAGGTTTACTGAACAGCAATTAAACCGAATAATCAGGCTTTACAACGATGCTCAAAGAGATCTGGAAAAGATGATTGACGAAATCTATGCCAGATACGGTAAAAAGACCGGTCTGGACAGATACACCATGGAAAGAATCATCAGCAGTTCTGATTTAAACAGACTAATCAGAGACATTGGCCGTGAGACCGGCAAGGATATAAGCGGTTTAGTTAAAAGAAACTTTAAAAGTCGTATAAATCGTTTACAGGCTATTCAGCTGGAGTTACAAGCTAAGTTAGATAGATTAACTGAACAAATAGAACATATCTCTAAAGAAACCTTAACGAACGTTACAAGAGAATCTTATCAAAGAACTATGTTTGATGTTGGTAGAAAAGAAAGGTTTGATACTGTCTCATTCGCCTCATTAAACGATAGAACAATTGATAGAATGCTTGAGACTAAATGGGTTGGCAACGGCAACTACTCAGACCGTATTTGGAAAAATCAAAATCAAATGGTTGATAAATTAAGTGAAATTGTTACTCGTGGAGCAATGACTGGAATGTCAGTTGAACGTATGCAGATGGAGTTTAGGCAAACCTTCCAGGTTGAAAAGTACAAGGCTGAAAGGCTTTTACGTACTGAAATGGCTTACTTCCACAATGAGGCTGAACAAGAGTCATACAGAGATTTAGGCATCGAGCAGTACATTTACATTGCTACACTTGATAACCGAACTAGTGAAGTCTGTTCTGATCTAGATGGCAAGGTATTTAAAACTAAAGATGGTAAAGTTGGTGTAAATTTACCACCAATGCACCCAAATTGTAGAAGCACTACTGGTCCATATTACAATGATTCCATACTCAAAGATATGAAACGTAGAGCAAGAGACCAGGAAGGTGTAGGTAAGGAAATTGA
>JAAZJL010000084.1 GCA_012800355.1 Erysipelotrichia bacterium
AGAAACAGATTTACCACTTTTAGAAAAAGCTTGGAACGAAAAATAAATCCTCCACAAAGAGGATTTTTTCTTGGTTAACGAATAAAATTTGTTCGATGTTTTTCTTTTTCGTGTTTTGGTAATTCAACACCATTTTCTTTGGCTATTTCAAGACATTTTAAACAATAAGCCATATTTTTAGCCAAAGTTCTCATTGTTTGCAGCCCTTCTAAGTCTTCTTTAGACTGATCTGCACTATTTCCAAACACCATATTCCAATATCCAGAAGATACTATTAACATTTCAGAAATGCCTAGATATTTAATTAATTGCTCATAAGCAGATGTTGTTCCAGCTCTTCTTGCTGCTACTACCACCGCAGCAGGTTTTAATCTAAATGTTTCTTTATCGGCAGAATAAAAAACTCGATCTAAAAAGGAAGTTATTGACCCTGAAGGTGCTGCATAGTGTACAGGTGAGCCAAAAATAAACCCATCTGCTTTCTTGGCCTTTTTTTGAAACTCATTAACTATATCATTTCTAAAACAACCTTCTTGATTTTTCCTACAATAACCACAGCCTATGCAACTAGCAATTGGCTCATTTCCTAACCAAATCATCTCAGTTTCAATATTTTCTTGGTTTAAAATATTAATTATTTCTTCTAAAGCTGCATTTGTTGTTCCCTTTTGATGAGGGCTACCATTCACTATTAACACCTTCATATTATCTTTCCTCTCTTTGATATTATTATAGCATTTACCTAAAAATTAGTTTATACTTACTATCGTTACACAGGGAGAAAAATATGTTTAAAGGCTGGAATCTATTTGAAAAAGCATTCTTAATTGGAGGATCAATAATTACCCTTCTTTTAGCAATATTATCAAAAAGCGATTTTTTAAGTACTGTTTATGGTTTACTATGTGTTGGCAGTGCCATCTATATCGCTAAAGGAAAAGTTATTGGAAACTTTTTTGGTATTGTAAGTAGTCTTATTTATAGTTATTTATCATATCAACATCGACTTTATTCAGAAGTAATTGTTTCACTGTTTTTGATATTACCTATTACTATCTATGGCTTTATTTCTTGGTTAAAAAATCAAAATGCTGATACTCAAACTATTACAATAAAAAAATTAGAAAATAAAGAATTAATTTTAGCTATTATTTCTCAAATTATTATGTATTTCGCTTACTATCATTTATTAAAGTACTTTAATACTGAAATGCTATATATTTCAGCTTTATCAATTTGTATTTCCGTGTTAGCGTTTTATTTCTTAAGTCGAATGACACCGATTACCTATTATGCTTTCGTTTTAAAAGATATAATCGCTTTATCACTATGGATATATCCATTATTAAAGGGAAAAACGACAACCTTTGCGGTTTTCTTTTCTAATATTATCTTTTTAATTAATGATATCTACGGAATCTTTAGTTGGAAAGCTCTAGCTAAAAAACAATCTCAAAATAAATAAACCTGCTTATAGCAGGCTTTCTTTTATTAGTTTTAGGTATATCATTCATCGCTTTTTTCGCCTTTTTCTAACTTTTTGATTTCTGTCATCAATATACCTGGTGTTTTATCTCTAGAATAATCTGTTTCTAAATTCTCTAAAAATCTATCTAACAAACTGTTTAAACCCTCTATTTCATCTTCACTAAAGTCTTTAAACATCATCATATTACAGCAATTAAAAGCCTGTTTCATTTGTTTGATATGAGCTAATCCTTTTTCAGTAATAAATAAATCAAATTGCCTTAAGTCTTGCTTATTGTTTTCTCTTTTAATTAAACCACTATTAATTAGTTTTTTTATCGTTTTAGTAACAGCAGCTTTACTAAAAGCAAAATTATCAGAAATATCCTTTTGCATGCATCCTGGATATTCTTTTATGTAATCTAATATTGGGTACTGTGACAAATGAGCGTTTTCAATTTTTTTAATATTAATAGCATTATGCCATCTTTTCAATTGGTAAACTCTTAGTAATTTATATATCGTTTTTTTATAATCCATAAACACCTCACACAGCAACACTATAATTACACTACTATTATTATAATATGAAACACACCATAAAAAAAGAAAGTAGCTATGATTTTAAAGCCGTTTCAATCACCATACTACTGAAAACATAAATGGAAAGCTTACAAAATAGTTTTATAAAAGTTCCCTCTTTTTCAATTTTAAACTCAAAAAATTAATTAAAAGTGCCTATAAAAAAATCTAATTATGTGAAATTTAAAATATTGATAATTACTCTTGCGTTAATAATATTGTAATGATACAATACTTACAGACAAAATGTCTTTAAGGGCGGTACAGAGAGACCGACAAGATGTTTAAAAATAGTTAGGCAAAGTTGATTACTGCTTGATAGTATCTGCTTGCGTTTTAATGAGAAACAATCTTGTCGTAAGCCCGACAAGATTTTTTATGTCATTATCTTGGAAGGGAGAATTATATCATGAACAAGAATCAACAAGTAATCGGTTATCTACCTGATGAAAAACCAGCAATGTGGAAATTATTGCTCTATGCAATCCAACAGGTAATTGTAATGTTTCCAGCTACAGTTGCAGTTGCGATTATTACAGGTTTCCACATTTCTACTACCATTTTCGCAAGTGGTCTAGCAACTATCTGCTTTATCCTAGTAACAGGTAGAAAAATACCTCTTTATTACGGTTCAAGTTTCTCATATGTAACAGCTATTGGAAGTCTTATGAGTTCAGAAGCATTAACAGGCTATTCACTAAATGAAAAAATAGCTGTTGCTCAATTTGGTATTGTAATGTCAGGTTTTGTCTCAATTGCTGCAGGATTAATAATTAAGCGTTTTGGCAGAGACTCTATTGAAAAAATCTTACCTGCTAGTATTACTGGGCCAATTGCCATGGTTATTGGACTTACACTTGCTGCAACAGCATTAATTGATGCTCAATCGTTTTCTGGAGCAATAAGTGTGCTTGAAAGTCAGACTGCTCTAGCAACTAATATGGCTTGGATAGTTTCACTAGTTACAATGTTATCAACCATTTTGTTCTCAGTACATCTAAAAGGATTTTTAGGACAGCTTCCTTTACTACTGGGACCTATCTTAGGATGTTTAACAGCTCTAGTTATTTATTGGGTAACAGGCATCAACTTATTTAAGGTTTTACCTGAAACAGCAAATAGTGGAATATTTGCCCTACCAGTATTTACCTTACCAAAACCTTCACTAATGGCAGTGGCTGCCATTATGCCAATAGCCATCGCGACTATTCCTGAATCAACAGCCCACGTTTATCAACTTGATATCTATGTCAATGACTTAGCTAAGAAAATGAATTCTGATAAAAAATATGATATCGCTGATAGACTTGGTGATAACTTAATTGGCGATGGAATTGGAGATATTGTTGCAGGTTTCGTTGGTGGTCCTGCAGGAACAAACTACGGTGAAAATATCAGTGCAATGGCAATTACTAGAGTATTCTCAATTCCAGTATTAATTGCAGCAGCAATTATCGCCATGGTTATCTCTTGTTTTACACCATTAATCAATGCTATCTACTCAATTCCAACAGCTGTAATTGGTGGACTTGAAGTATATTTATTCGGAGCTATTGCTGCTCAAGGTATTGCTATTATGGTTGAAAAAAAGGTTGACTTATTCAGCGCTAAAAACATCGCAATTATCGCTACTATCATGATTATTGGTATTGGAGGACAATTTGGCTTTGGAGGAAATATTCCTTTCTTTGGACTAAATGTTCCTTGTGTGGCAGGAGCTTCAATCTTTGGAATTCTCCTACATTTATTCTTAAGTATTGGTGAAAAGAAAAATAATAATCACCATCAACAAACAGAATAAATAACTAAATTAAAACAATATAAAATGGACTATCTCTATTTTGGAGTTAGTCCATTTTTGCATTTATTTATTTTTTAATTATTTCAAATTAAACCAAGCATCTAAACCAGGATATTTAGCAACCTCATCTAGTTCTTCTTCAATTCTTAATAACTGGTTGTATTTAGCAACACGGTCAGTTCTTGAAGGAGCTCCTGTTTTAATTTGTCCAGCATTTACTGCTACAGCGATATCAGCAATAGTTGTATCCTCTGTTTCTCCTGAACGATGAGAAACTACTGAAGTAAACCCTGCACGAGATGCCATCTCAATTGCTTCTAAAGTTTCAGTAAGTGTGCCGATTTGATTAACTTTAATTAAGATTGAATTAGAAATATGTTCCTTGATTCCTCTTTTTAATCTTTCGGTATTTGTAACAAACAAGTCATCTCCTACTAACTGAACTTTTTTACCCAGTCTATCGGTAAGTTTTTTCCAGCCGTCCCAGTCTTCTTCTGATAAAGCATCTTCAAGTGAGATGATTGGATATTTATCAACCATATCTTCCCAGAAATCAATCATTTCATCGACTGTCATATATTTATCAATCTTCCACCAATAGTATTGACCTTCTTTACCATTAGCTTTAGCTTTTTCATACATTTCAG